>CAZXMP010000023.1:0-27351 GCA_964641575.1 uncultured Chitinophaga sp.
TCAGACATTCTTTATGGGTTTCTATATAAACAAATTGTGCAAATGTAGGGCAGAAAAAAGGATTTAAAGGATAGAATTTTGCAGGGGTTATGCACAACTATAGGAAACTTCCCCTCTTTGTAGGGGCGAATTGAGCGAACTCCATTCTTTAGGATAATTACACCGCCGTTTGCTGCTGAGTGTGGGCATTACAGTTTGGTAAAAACACCAACCGCATGAGTTTAAAATAAGCGAAATAATTATCTTTAGTCGTACCTGGTAATTTTCAGAATAAATTTTCTTTTATGATAGTAAAATTAATTTTCGCTGCCCTTTTGACTATAGCTTTATCAAATGCTTTCGCACAAGCACCAGACCCCAAGCTCACAGAAGTATGGAACCCCGTACCTAAAGTAGTAACACCGGGTGCTACCAATAACGATGCTCCATCCGATGCCATTATTTTATTTGATGGAAAAAACCTGGATCAGTGGCGTTCTACCAGGGATACTACCAAACCCGCAAAATGGGTTGTAGCCAATGGAGCCATGACAGTGAAAAAAGGTACCGGCAATATTCAAACCGAAAAAAATTTCATGGACTATCAGCTGCATATTGAATGGCTTATTCCTGAAAATATAACAGGCAAAGACCAGGCAAGAGGTAACAGCGGTGTGTTCCTGGCAAGTACCGGCGGCGGTGATGAGGGTTATGAAATACAAGTATTGGATTGCTATAACAACAGCACTTATGTAAACGGACAAACAGGAAGTATTTACAAACAACATATTCCCCTTGCGAATGCCTGCAAAAAACCGGGTGAATGGCAGACCTATGATATAATTTGGACGGCCCCCCGTTTTAATGAAGATGGCACTTTGAAATCACCAGCAAGAGTAACGGCCATTCATAACGGGGTGCTTATACAAAACAATGTGGAAGTAAAAGGTATAACGGTTTACCGTGGAACTCCATCGTACAAAAAACATGGTTCTTCTTCTATTAAACTTCAGGATCACGGCGACCCGAGTGAAGCGATTAGTTTTAAAAATATTTGGTTGAGGGAGTTGTAAGATTAAATAAACAAGTTCCCAAAAGGAATTAATAACAGAACAAGTTTGAAGGGAAGTTGATAGCAGCAATGTGGCAGCCCTGCAAATAATCCTACTCCCTTTTTAATTAATTTTGGAATACCTAAACAAGCGGTATGAAAAAGCAAGTTCTGCTGAACAAGCAACCAGCGATCACCGTGACGCTATTCGTACTGCTTATACTATCTTCTTCCTATAATTGCATAGCACAAAATCTACAAAGCTTTACCAACGGCTCCGTAAAATTATATTATGAAGAGTACGGTAAAGGTCCTGCCCTCTACATTTTATCCGGCGGGCCGGGAGAAGCACCGGAACATCCCTACCTGCAGATCATTGATAGCCTGAAATCGTTTTACACTTGTGTGCTGCTGCACCAGCGGGGTTCGGGCAGATCAAAAGATCTGCCCATCAATGAAACAACCATTACTATTAACAATTACCTGCAGGATATTGAACAGTTGCGAAAAAAAAGAGGCGATAAAAAAATTACCTTATTAGGAATGTCGTGGGGTGGTTTGCTGGTTATGAATTATGCTGTGTTGTACCCCGCATTTGTTTCCGATCTGATATTGGTTTGTTCTGCCCCACCCTCTTATAAAGTGTGGAATGTATTATACGATAATCAATTTGCAAGGCGGTCTGCCGCAGAGTTGGATTCGATGAATATGTTGCAAAAAATATTCTCTGCCAAAACAGAGAAAGAGTTAGACTCTCTTAAAAGAGCTGACCCACTTAGCAAAGAGGTTGTTGCGTATAAGGCATTTATAGCCATACATATCCGGGCTATGTATTATGACCGCACTAAAATATCGCAGCCAAATTTTGAAACACTTTTCACCAATTTTAATTTTCAACCCATTCCTTATATTGATAAAGAAGTGATGGAAACCAAATGGGATATTACGGACGAACTAAAGAAATTAAAAATACCGGCTCTTATTGTGTACGGCCGGCAGGATGACCAGGGTGAATCTACTTTCTATTTGCAAAAAGAAAGCCTGCGATTTAGTGAAACACATGTAATAGAGCAATGCGGCCATGAAATTTTAGAAGAACAACCTACTGCATTTTTTAAAATATTAATGCAGTATGTAAAAAAGAAAAGAAAAATATGAACACTTCATCACAAATAACAAAACATTTCAGAGATGTTCTCTTTGGTGGCAACTGGACATCCGTAAACCTGAAAGAAACACTGGCCGATATTAGCTGGCAACAGGCTACCAAAAAAGTCTATTCGTTCAATACCATTGCCATTTTGGTGTACCACATGAATTATTATGTGGGTGTAGTTACAAGAGTGTTGCAAGGCCAGCCGCTTGATGGAAAGGATTCCGATAGTTTTAACTGCCCGCCAATAGAATCAGCAGAAGACTGGGAAAAACTAGTACGGAAAACATGGACAGAAGCAGAAAGCTTTGCCAGCCTCATAGAACAATTACCGGAAAGTAAACTGGAAGAAATATTTATCAACGATAAATACGGAAATTATTACCGCAACCTGCACGGTGTTATTGAACACTATCATTATCACTTAGGGCAGATCGTAATCATTAAAAAAATAATCGCCAGCTCCGCTACCTGCTAATAGTGGCTGCTCTTTAGCTTTTCCGTTTAAAAACCATATAGGCAGAATCGCTGTAGAAAATATTTATTTTCAAAATGCTATCGGATAGTTCGATGATCGGAAATTTTTCATCCGGCCGGCCTTTATTTTTCAGGATAACATTTTTTTTATCCTCCGGCAATTCATAAGGTTGTTCTGCTACAAAATCTTCCGGCTTATCCGTCTTTACATGAGTAACTTTAAACACATTGTCCTTACTAAATGTAAAAGTCCAGCCTTTCTGGTCTTCATGTAGTTTGGCGATAGCAGGATTGGCAAAATCCATCGGCTGTCCACTGTACATTTCCATTCTTTCATACTCCCATTTGCCGACGATAGAAACTTCTTTGGTTTTTTCCTTGCAGGAAACAAGAATCAATAAAAGATAGATCAGGTATTTCATTATGACAAGTTAATGGTTACAAACTACTCAACCTCTTCCTCTCTTTCCTAATAGAAATTTCTCCCGAATCACATCCTGTACATTCACACCGCTGATCTTACTTTCCAGCCAGGAGATAACATCAAGATAAACAAAAGCCCGGCTCTCCAGCGAGTTGCCTTCGTATTTTTTAAGTTTTGCTAATAATTTTTCAAACTCCGGTTTTAGTGCATGGGCTCCTACATGAAAAGAACGGCGAAGAAAAGTAAACATCTCCACTTCCACTTTCGTTAAACTTTCCATCTTGGCCATATAGCGATACACAGACTTGATCAAGGATTCCAGTATTTCAAAATTGCCCAATTCATAATGTGCAATCAAATGCAAGAGGCGGGAGTAACATTGCAGATCTGTTCGTAAATCACCTTTCTGGTTGATGATACGATTTAAATAGTCGATTGCTTTTTCATTGTCTCCACTTCCAAAATACAAGCAGGCTATTTTATAATAAAATACCAATACCCGATGCGTATCTAAATATAAACTGTACTCCTTCAGCATATCTTCCAAAAAAGGAACCATGCGAAGACCTTTTGTAAAAGTGCCTTGCAAAAAATAAAGATTTATTCTTGCTGCATATAAATATTGATAGGCCAGTATGCGGTTGTTCTCATTTTCTTCTAAATGTTTTTGTTTAGTAAACTGTTCAAACTGGCGGATGCTCTTTGCCAACTTTTCCTGGTTCATTAAATTAAAATGTGCTCCCATCAAATTGTGCATCCCTTTTATATAACTGGCAGTTTCTACTTTTAATAAACCGGGATACGTAGAAAAAAGATCTACCCATTTTTGTGAGTAGCGATAGTACTGTAAAAAATCTTGCCGAATGAAAGCATACCAGACATTACTCTGGTATAAATACAATTGCTCATAGAACCCTTTTGCTTTACCTGCTTCTGGCGGCAAATGCTTTTCGTAAAATGAGCCTACACTTTTCAAGTCCTTTTCATTTCTTGCATGACCATGGCGGATATACCAACTGTATAATTGCAAAGCAAGATTGGATAATTGATTCACCAACGAAAGTTGTGCATTTACTGCATCCGATTCGGCAGCTAATTTATCAGCCCGGTCCTGCATACTGCGGGTGATGAATAATGTCTCGATTTTCTTTTCAAAAAATAATGCCTGCTGCAAATAAGTGAGTTGCTGGTAAGCCTTCGCCGTTTCTTTTAACCGTTCCAGCACTTTCAGGCTTTGTAAGTACAGCCCTTTATTAAATAAGATGCGGGCATGATCCATTTGTTCATGCAGGTGTATATCGATATTGTCTTCATCTTTTATCAACCGAAGGCTGGAAAGGATCTGTTTGTACAAATTTGCTTTGATGTTAGATAACTGGAGCTTACTGATCCCTTTCGCTTTTTTCAGTAATTGTTTCTCGTCATAGTCCGTCATTTTATCCAGGGCATCAAAAAGCTGGATGATCTTTAGATCTTCCGTGGCGGTATTTCGCTTTACATAGAGCTTAAAATTGCGTTTTTCACTCTTTTCCAGTGATTTAACCAGTTGAAATAAGGCATCTGCTGAACGGTTGGCCATCGTAATTCCAAAAATTTAAAACTCAATACAGTAAAGGGTTTCAGCGATTTTACCCCTCTTTACAAGGTGTAAAATCAGCTTCATTTTGATTTCTATTGCCCTCATAATCAAGGTAATTTAGTCGGGCAGGTTGTTTATTTAACTGAATTACTAGCAAGCCCGCCTGACCACAATATAGCAAGCATTGTTGTCGGGCAGGCAATACAAAAATAAGCAGCCTGCATTCTATCTGTTTATTAATATTTTTTTAGCCAGATAGAATTCGCAATAAAATTTTTTTCGCTTCAAATAGAAAGATAGCTCGAAAATTTTATCGCTCATTTCTTATCTCATCCAATTTATAATAATATTATGGCAGAAGGAAAAGTCCACATTTTTGACACCACCCTTCGTGACGGCGAACAGGTGCCCGGTTGTAAACTCAATACGAACGAGAAATTAGAACTGGCTCTTCAATTGGAAGAACTTGGTGTTGATATCATCGAAGCCGGCTTCCCCATTTCATCACCGGGTGATTTTGAATCAGTATCACAAATTTCAAAAGCTATTAAAAATGCGACGGTTTGCGGATTGAGCCGTGCTGTACAAAAAGATATTGAAGTGGCGGCACAGGCACTGAAGTATGCCGTTCGTCCCCGCATACATACCGGTATCGGTACTTCTGATTTTCATATCAAGTCAAAATTTAATTCTACAAGAGAAGATATTTTACAAAGAGCCATTCAATGTGTGAAGTGGGCAAGAAATTTTACTGATGATGTAGAATTTTATGCAGAAGATGCAGGAAGAACAGACAACGATTATTTGGCACAGGTTATTGAAGCAGTTATTAAAGCGGGTGCCACAGTAGTAAACATTCCGGATACTACTGGTTATTGTCTTCCTTATCAATATGGAGAAAAAATTGCTTACCTCGTTAACAATGTATCAAACATTGATAAGGCAATTATTTCTTGTCATTGTCATAATGACCTGGGCTTAGCAACAGCTAATTCTATTGCGGGTGTTATCTCGGGTGCAAGACAAATTGAATGTACCATTAATGGATTGGGTGAAAGAGCCGGTAACACATCTCTCGAGGAAGTGGTGATGATCATTAAGCAACATAAACATTTAGGTCTGCACACAAATATTAATGCAAAGCAATTGAATCCGCTTAGTCGTATTGTATCTGATACGATGCGTATGCCAGTGCAGCCGAACAAAGCTATAGTTGGCAGTAATGCATTCTCTCATTCATCCGGTATTCACCAGGATGGATTTTTGAAAGATGCATTGACCTATGAAATTATCAATCCGGAAGAAGTTGGAGCTGACAGTTCTAAAATTGTATTGACAGCAAGAAGCGGCCGCAGTGCTTTGGCTTATCGTTTTCAAAGATTAGGTTTCCAGTTCGACAGAAACGATGTAGATGTTTTATATAATGAATTTTTACGGGTAGCAGATAGTAAAAAAGAAGTAGAAGACGGTGATCTGCAAACTATGGGAAAACAGCACCAGACTAATGCAGTAGTAGCTTAGAGGAGAAACTCTTTGCGACTTTGCGTTGCATTTTCTTAGCGCCTTTGCGTGAAAAACAAAAAACAAAATGTCAAAAACATTATTCGAAAAGATTTGGGATACACATATCGTTAAAACAATTGACGATGGTCCTTCCGTTCTATATATTGATAACCATTTTATTCATGAAGTAACCAGTCCGCAGGCATTTACGGGTTTGAACAAAAGAGGAATAAAAGTATTACGGCCGCAACAAGTAGTTGCAACGGCGGATCACAATGTGCCAACGCTGGATCAGCACTTGCCTATTAAAGAAGAACTGAGCCGAAAACAGGTAGAAGCGTTAATTCAGAATTGCGCAGAACATGGTATTGAATTGTATGGCCTTGGACATCCGTTCCAGGGCATTGTTCATGTTATAGGACCCGAGTTAGGTATTACACAACCAGGAATGACGATTGTTTGCGGGGATAGTCACACTTCCACACATGGTGCATTTGGTGCTATTGCATTTGGTATTGGTACCAGTGAAGTGGAAATGGTTTTTGCTTCACAATGCTTATTGCAGAGCAAACCAAAGTTGATGCGAATTACAATTGACGGCGAATTGAATAAAGGTGTTGTATCAAAAGATATTGTGCTGTATATATTATCCCAGATCACTGCGAGTGGTGCAACAGGTTATGCAGTGGAGTTTGCTGGTTCAGCTATCCGTTCTTTAAGCATGGAAGCAAGAATGACCATTTGCAATATGAGCATTGAAATGGGTGGCCGTTGCGGATTGATAGCACCGGATGAAACAACATTCGAATATATAAAAGGCAGAAAGTTTGCACCGCAGGGAGCTGAATGGGATAAGAAATTAGCCACCTGGAAAGAATTGTATTCAGATGCCGATGCAAATTTTGATAAAGAAATTTTTATCGAGGCAGAACATATTCAGCCAATGATAACCTATGGCACTAACCCTGGAATGGGCATTGGTGTAAGTGAAACGATTCCTACTACTGAAACGATCAATGAGAATGACAGATCAGGCTTGGCAAAATCGCTAGCCTATATGGGATTGGAGCAAGGTGCAAATATCAAAGGGCAGAAAATTGATTATGTATTCATCGGAAGTTGCACCAACTCAAGAATAGAAGACCTGAGAATGGTAGCCTCATTTGTGAAAGGAAAAAAGAAAGCAAAAGATGTGGAAGTATGGATTGTTCCGGGTAGTAAACAGGTAGAAGCACAAGCAATCGAAGAAGGAATTGATAAAATATTTGAAGCAGCAGGTTTTCAATTACGTCAACCGGGATGTTCTGCTTGCCTGGGAATGAATGAAGATAAAATTCCAGCTGGCAAATATTGCATCAGCACAAGCAACAGAAATTTTGAAGGAAGACAAGGTGCGGGAGCAAGAACATTATTGGCAAGTCCGTTAACGGCGGCAGCGGCAGCGATTACAGGATTTGTAACAGATGTGAGAGAACTTTTAAATTAATAATTACTGATGTCTAAACCATTGAATATAGTAAAGAGTCGTTTCGTTCCGATCAATATCGAAAATATTGATACTGACCAGATAATACCTGCCCGTTTTTTGAAAGCAACTACCAAAGATGGTTTTGGTAAAAATCTTTTTAGAGATTGGCGTTATTATAATGATGATGAATCAAAAACAAGAGCTGATTTTCCATTGAACATGTCGCAGTTTGATGGAGAGATACTGGTGGCAGGAAAAAATTTTGGTTGCGGTTCTTCCAGGGAACATGCAGCCTGGTCTATCCTTGATTATGGATTCAGAGTTGTGGTGTCAAGCTTCTTTGCAGATATTTTCAAAAACAATGCATTGAACAATGGCGTATTGCCGGTACAAGTTAGCGATGAGTTTTTGCAACGTATTTTTTTACAGGACAATAATACAGAGCTAACAGTTGACCTGGAGAAACAAACAATCACTATTAATTCAACCGGCGAAAGCGAAGGCTTTTACATTAACAGTTATAAAAAGACCTGCCTGTTAAATGGCTACGATGATATCGATTATTTAATAAGTATAAAAGAAGACATCCAACAATTCGAAACCCAAAGAGCATAAACTACCATGAAAAAGAAAATTGCAGTAATAGAAGGCGACGGAATCGGTCCGGAAGTAACCCAACAATCTATCCGCATTTTAAATGCGATAGCCGAACATTTTAATCATGAATTTGAATACACCTATTGCCTGATGGGAGCGGATGCTATTGATAAGACCGGCAACCCGTTACCAGATGAAACAATAGAAGTTTGTTTGAATAGTGATGCGATCTTATTTGGTGCTATCGGTCATCCAAAATACGATAATGACCCTACTGCCAAAGTAAGACCAGAGCAGGGATTACTGAAACTGAGAAAATCTTTGCAATTATATGCTAATATCAGACCTATAAAAACGTACTCTTCGCTTTTTCATTTGTCACCTTTAAAAGCTAAGAATATAGAGGGAGTTGATTTTATCATTTTCCGTGAATTAACCGGTGGTATTTATTTTGGCAAAAAAGAAACCGCTGCTGATGGATCACAAGCAACTGATGAATGTACTTATACCCGGCAAGAAATTGAACGCATTGCACATTTAGCATTTCAGTTTGCACAAAAACCGGAGAGAAGAAAGAAATTGACATTAGTTGATAAGGCAAACGTATTAGAGACTTCCAGACTGTGGAGAAAAGTAGTACAGCAATTAGCACCTCTTTATTCTGATGTGGCCGTGGATTATATGTTTGTTGACAATGCAGCGATGCAAATCATTATTAATCCAAAACAGTTTGATGTAATCCTTACGGAAAACATGTTTGGCGATATCATCAGCGATGAAGCCAGTGTAATTAGCGGCTCACTAGGATTATTACCATCTGCGTCACTGGGCACATGCGGACTTGCTTTGTTTGAACCAATACACGGTTCATATCCACAGGCTGCCGGAAAAGATATTGCTAATCCTATTGGTTCTATTCTTTCTGCTGCGATGATGCTGGAATACCTGGGTCTGCATGAAGAAGGTAACCTGGTTCGGGAAGCGGTAAACTGGACATTGATGAATTCCTTCGTAACAAAAGATATTGACCCGGTTAATTTTTATTTCACTTCTACCATTGGAGAATTGATCAGTGATTTTGTAAGTGGGAAAGTTTCGGGTTCTGTTAATTCCCAGAATATTGAGTTGAGAAAATCGACTATTATTTGATGTTGACAATAAACGATTGTTAGCATTTCGTAAAATAAAATTGCTTGCTGAGTTCTTTTTTTAAAACGGCGGGTGTATATTTACAACAATACATCCTTCATGTTGAAGAATAATATATATAATGTCATCGCCAGCGTAGCTACAATTATTATTGTGGTTGTCATTATTATATCTTCAAATGGAGGTGGTGCATGATTATAAAAAACTAAATCAAAATATCAGCAACCCGCCTCCAAAAGGCGGGTTTTTTTATACCCGTAAATCAGAACAAAAACAAGAATATGTATTACAACGAAAACACAGTAATCTATTTCAATGGGCAATTTGTAAAAGCTGCAGAAGCAAAAACAGATCTGTACAGCCAGTCATTGCATTATGGTTATGCAGTATTTGAAGGTATCCGCTCCTATCCTATCAATGGCGGTACAAAAATGTTCAAGGGGAAAGAGCATTATGACAGGCTTCGTCATTCAGCCAAAGTAATGAGAATACCATTCGAGTATACCACTGAGAAATTAATTGAGTTAACCTACGAAGTGCTGAAGAGAAACAATTTCACTGATGCATATATCCGCCCGATCGTTCTGTGTTCTCCTAACATGGCTTTATCAAAAGGAAAAGAATCTTATCTCGCCATTGAAACATGGGAATGGACGAATGGTTATATGAGCAACAAGATGAAAATAATGACATCCAGTTATCGTCGTCCCAATGCAGATGCATTTCATGTGGATGCAAAAGTGAGTGGCCATTACGTAAACTCTATTCTTGCCTGTCAGGAAGCAAAAGATAATGGATTTGACGAAGCATTGGTTTTAGATAGTAATGGTTTTGTAGCAGAAAGCAGCGGTGCAAATATCTTTTATGAAAATAATGGAGTGTTGTACACCGCACCAAAAGGAAATATACTTCCGGGCATAACAAGAGCCACTGTAATCGAAATATGCAAGGAGTTAAATATTGCTGTTGAAGAAAAATTATTTACACCGGCTGAAATGAAAGGCGCTGATGCTGGTTTCTTCTGTGGCACTGCAGCAGAAGTAGTAGCATTGAGTTCATTGGATAATGTAGAATTTAAAAAGAATTGGGAAGATTCATTGAGTTATGTAATACAACAGGCTTATAAATGTAAAGTGTTAGAGAAACCATTTCAGTTGCAAGAGCAAGTAGCATAGGCTGAGACTTTGAAGGAGTTAAAAGAGAAGCTAAATGCTTTAAGACACTTCCCCTCCTTGGAGGGGCGAAAGGAGGGAAATAAATTGCTGTAAGAAATCGGGGTGGGTTGATCAGTAGCGATATATAGTTGAAGAGTGCGACGCAAGGGACGATGATAGTAGTATAAAAGCTGGTAACAAAAAATAAAAATGACGGAATTAAATAAATATTCAAAGACATTAACGCAAGACCCAACGCAACCTGCGGCACAGGCCATGTATTATGCTATTGGTTTTAAAGAAGAAGATTTTATTAAAGGTCAAGTAGGCATAGTAAGTATGGGATGGGATGGTAATCCCTGCAATATGCACTTGAATGATTTGTCGGATACTGTTCGTAAAGCGGTGAATGCAACAGATGGTTTGCTGGGTTTACGTTTTTATACCATTGGTGTAAGCGATGGTATCAGCATGGGTACTGATGGAATGCGATATAGTTTGGTGAGCCGTGATGTGATCGCTGATAGCATTGAAACAAATGCAGGGGCACAATATTATGATGGCATTATTGCAATTCCAGGTTGTGATAAAAATATGCCGGGTGCAGTGATGGCAATGGGAAGATTGAACCGTCCTTCGATAATGTTATATGGAGGAACGATTGCTCCAGGTCATTACAAAGGTGAGGACTTGAATATTGTAAGTGCATTTGAAGCATTGGGGCAAAAGATCGCTGGCAATTTGAGTGAAGCGGATTTTAAAGGAATAGTAAAACATTCATGTCCGGGTGCCGGTGCCTGTGGTGGAATGTACACGGCCAACACAATGGCTTCTGCGATTGAAGCATTGGGAATGAGTTTGCCAAATTCTTCTTCTAATCCTGCATTGAGTGAAGAGAAACAAAAAGAATGTGCCGCTGTGGGTGAAGCAATAAAAATATTGTTACAAAAAAATATTACCCCTAAGGACATCATGACTCGCAAAGCATTTGAAAATGCAATTACTGTGATCATGGTCTTAGGAGGAAGTACCAATGCTGTATTGCATTTGATAGCAATGGCAAAAAGCGTTGATGTTGAATTATCACAAGATGATTTCCAAAAAATAAGTGACCGTATCCCAGTGCTCGCCGATTTTAAACCATCGGGAAAATACCTGATGGAAGATCTACACAAACATGGTGGCGTACCAGCCGTCATGAAATATTTATTAAAGAATGATCTATTAGATGGCGATTGTTTGACAGTAACCGGTAAAACGGTGGCAGAGAATTTAGCAGGTGCTCCGGATCTTGATTTTAAAGCTCAGGACATTATTCACCCGTTAGAACAACCATTGAAGAAAACGGGGCACCTTCAAATCCTGTACGGAAATCTTGCGGAGAAAGGAAGTGTTGCAAAGATCAGTGGTAAAGAAGGCGAACGTTTTAAAGGAACAGCAAGAGTATTTGATGGCGAAAAAGATTTGATTGCTGGAATACAATCGGGTAAAGTACATGCAGGTGATGTGGTGGTGATTCGTTACATCGGACCAAGAGGTGCACCTGGTATGCCAGAGATGTTGAAACCAACAGGTGCTATCATTGGTGCCGGGTTAGGAAAATCTGTTGCATTAATTACAGATGGAAGATTTAGTGGTGGTACACATGGTTTTGTTGTTGGCCACATTACACCTGAAGCATTTGATGGGGGATTGATCGGACTCGTAGAAGATAATGACCTCATTGAAATTGATGCAACGAAAAATACACTGACATTAAAAGTGAGTGATGAGGTGATTGCAACAAGGAGAAAGAACTGGAAACAACCAGCGTTAAAAGCAACAAAAGGAATCTTATTCAAATATGCAAGATCTGTTAAGTCAGCCGACCAGGGTTGTGTAACAGATGAAGCTTAAAATATTCAGTATGGAAACGCTTACAATAGAAAAAGAAAAGAAAATTTCAACCGCACCTACTCAGGTAAGTGGAGGAGTTGCCGTACTCGAAGCATTCATTGCTGAAGGAGTAGAAACCATCTTCGGTTATCCCGGCGGTGCCATCATGCCTATCTATGATGCGTTGTATGATTACAAAGAAAAATTACAACACATATTGGTTCGTCATGAGCAGGGAGCCATACATGCAGCGCAAGGATATGCAAGAGTAAGCGGAAGAACAGGTGTTGTATTTGCAACAAGTGGGCCTGGTGCAACAAATCTTGTTACAGGTTTGGCTGATGCGATGATCGACTCCACTCCTCTTGTGTGCATCACCGGGCAAGTGTTTGCACACTTACTTGGTACGGATGCATTCCAGGAGACAGATGTTATTAATATAACCACTCCTGTTACAAAATGGAATTACCAGGTAACAGACGCAACAGAGATACCTGCTGTATTAGCAAAAGCATTTTATATTGCTGGAAGTGGAAGACCCGGCCCTGTATTGATCGATATTACAAAGAATGCACAATTGCAATTGTTTGATTATAGTAGTTATAAAAAATGTGACCATATAAGGTCCTATCGTCCTAAACCAATCGTAAGAAAAGAATATATACAAGAGGCAGCTAAACTTATCAATGAAGCTGAAAGACCGTTTGTGATATTCGGACAAGGTGTGATATTGGGAAAAGCAGAAAAAGAATTCAAAAAATTTATTGAGAAAGCTGGTGTCCCTGCTGCATGGACCATCATGGGCATGAGTGCAATTCCTACGGATCATCCATTGGGTGTTGGTATGTTGGGAATGCACGGCAACTACGGACCAAATGTATTGACAAATGAATGTGATGTACTGATCGCTGTGGGAATGCGGTTTGATGATCGTGTAACAGGTCGTTTGGATAAATATGCAAAGCAGGCAAAAGTTATTCATCTGGATATTGATCCTTCTGAGATTGATAAGAATGTAAAAGCAACTGTTCCTGTTTGGGGTGATTGCAAAGAAACTTTACCATTACTTACCGAACTGGTTGAACAGAAAGTATATCCCCAATGGTTACAAAAATTCAACGAGTACAAACAAAAAGAAATAGATAAAGTAATAACAGAAGAACTTGATCCTTCTACTGATGTTCTCACAATGGGAGAAGTGATAAAGTTATTGAATGAATTAACAGAAGGAAATGCCATCATCGTAACAGATGTTGGTCAGCACCAGATGGTAGCTTGCCGCTATGCAAAATACAATCAGTCAAAAAGTAATGTAACAAGTGGTGGATTAGGAACAATGGGTTATGCATTACCTGCTGCTATCGGTGCCGCATATGGCGATCCATCCAGAACAACGGTTGCTATTATTGGCGATGGCGGTTTTCAAATGACATTGCAGGAGCTGGGAACGATCATGCAATTCAAACCGAATGTAAAGATCATCATTCTCAATAATCAGTTTTTGGGAATGGTTCGTCAATGGCAGCAACTCTTTCATGAAAAAAGATATTCGTTTGTTGATATCACCAGTCCTGACTTTGTGCAAGTGGCCAAAGGGTTTGGTATACCCGGAAAGAGTGTTTGCAAAAGAGAAGAACTAAGATCGTCGCTAAGAGAAATGCTGGAAAATGACGGTAGTTATTTACTAGAAGTAATGGTAGGTAAAGAAAATAATGTATTCCCAATGGTACCGCAGGGTCGAGGAGTAGCTGAATGTGTATTATGCAAGGAAGAAATTTAAACGAAGAAAAATGCAAAAGAAAGAATATACCATAACAGTCTATACAGAAAACCAGATCGGTTTACTGAATCGTATTGCGATCATCTTCTCAAGAAGAAAGATCAATATAGAGAGTTTGAACACCTCTCCTACTGAAGTGGATAGTGTGCATCGCTTTACAATTGTAATTAATGAGACAGAAGATGTAGTAAGCAAACTCTGCCGCCAGATCGAAAAACAGGTGGAAGTATTGAAAGCATACTACAATACCGAAGAAGAGATCGTTTGGCAGGAACTGGCTTTATATAAAGTGAGTACCGATGCTATTGCAGAAAAAGTAAAGGTAGAAAGACTGTTGAGAGAATATGGCGCAAGAGCTGTTGCTATACGAAAAGACTACACTGTATTTGAAACAACCGGTCATAGAGAAGAAACTGATAACCTCATAAAAGCATTAGAACCCTATGGATTGATTGAATTCGTCCGTAGTGCAAGAGTAGCTATCATTAAAGGCAGCAGTGATTTCCATGAAAGATTAAAAGAGTTTGAATACAAGGAACCTGGTGAAGATGCGATAGAGAATGAGTTCCTCGATAAAAAAGAAGAAGTGTTTAGTATGTAAATAAACAGCCAGTAATGACGGGAATACAGAAAGTCCGAAAGCCAACTCAAATTATTTGGAACTTCTTCCGGACTTCCCGACTCACGGACTTTCGGACTATTATAAAATATGTAAATCTTAAAATCAACAAACAATGGCAAAACTAAATTTCGGCGGCGTTGAAGAAAACGTAGTAACAAGGGAAGAATTCCCATTGAGCAAAGCTCAACAAGTTTTGAAAAATGAAACAGTAGCTGTAATTGGCTATGGCGTACAAGGCCCCGGCCAGGCATTGAACCAACGAGATAATGGTATCAATGTTATCGTTGGACAGCGTAAAGATTCAAAAACATGGGATAAGGCCATTAAAGATGGTTTTGTACCCGGTGAAACTTTGTTCGAAATTGAAGAAGCCTTGCAACGTGGCACTATCATTTGCTATTTGTTAAGCGATGCTGCACAAATTGCATTATGGCCAACGGTTCAAAAACATTTAACCCCGGGTAAAGCTTTATATTTTTCGCATGGCTTTGGTGTTACATTCAACGAACAAACAGGCATCGTGCCGCCGAAAGATGTAGATGTATTTTTAGTTGCACCAAAGGGTTCGGGAACTTCCTTACGCAGAATGTTTCTACAAGGTCGTGGGTTGAATAGTTCTTATGCCATTTACCAGGATGCAACCGGCAAAGCTTTTGAAAGAGTAGTTGCATTAGGTATAGCTGTTGGAAGTGGTTATTTATTCGAAACAGATTTTAAGAAAGAAGTATATAGCGATCTGACTGGTGAAAGAGGAACATTGATGGGAGCAATACAAGGAATTTTTGCAGCACAATATGATGTGTTGCGTTCAAAAGGTCACTCTCCTTCTGAAGCGTTCAACGAAACAGTAGAAGAATTAACTCAATCATTAATGCCGTTGGTTGCAGAAAACGGAATGGATTGGATGTACGCCAATTGTTCTACCACCGCACAGCGTGGCGCATTGGATTGGTGGAAAAAATTCCGTGATGCTACAAAGCCCGTTTTTACTGAACTCTATGAAAGTGTTGCAGCTGGTAAAGAATCCCAACGTTCCATTGACAGCAACAGCAAAGCTGATTACAGAGAAAAATTAGAAGAGGAATTAAAGGAATTGCGTGAAAGTGAATTATGGCAGTCAGGCAAAACAGTAAGAAGCCTCCGTCCGGAAAATCAGCCGAAAGCAAGTGCATCAACAACACCAACACCCTCAACAAAAGAGGTACTTACCAAACTGGTACAAAAAACGGAAGTGGAAGAAAAACAATATATCGTATAATGTCAACTATCAATAATACGGTACAACTAGATTTTGCGTCGGCTTATTTGCGATTGAAGAAAGTGGTGAACCGAACACCACTTACGTTCAACCATAATCTTTCAAAGAAATACCAGTGTAATGTTTTTTTGAAAAGAGAAGATCTGCAGATCGTTCGCTCCTATAAATTGCGGGGAGCTTATAATATGATGAGCTCCCTGCACCCTGAGCAATTACAAAATGGAGTGGTATGTGCCAGTGCCGGTAATCATGCACAAGGTTTTGCGCACAGTTGTAAAAAACTTAATGTAAAAGGCGTAATATTCATGCCCATCATTACTCCACGCCAAAAAGTAAACCAGACAAAAATGTTTGGCGAACATTTCATCGACGTAAAATTGATTGGAGATACATTTGACGACTGTGCAATTGCAGCTAAACAATTCACAGAAGAAAACAACATGACATTCATTCCTCCTTTTGATGATTACAGAATTATTGAAGGGCAGGGAACTGTTGCTGTTGAAATTTTAGAAGACCAGCCGGATATAGATTTTTTATTTGTTCCCGTTGGTGGTGGTGGCTTAAGTGCAGGTGTTGGTACATACTTTAAAACCTATTCGCCCAAAACAAAAATTATTGGAGTAGAACCTGAAGGTGCTCCTTCTATGTTAGAAGCATTAAAAGCCGGACATCCTGTTACGTTAAAAAGTATAGAACGATTTGTAGATGGTGCTGCCGTGAAAAGAGTGGGAGATCTTACTTTCTCCATTTGCAAAGATGTATTAGATGATATGCATTTAGTTCCCGAAGGAAAAGTTTGCTCTACCATTTTAAAATTATACAATGAAGATGCGATCGTTGTAGAGCCTGCCGGTGCCATGTCAATCGCTGCATTGGATGACTATGCAGATGCGATAAAAGGAAAAAATGTTGTTTGTATCGTAAGCGGCAGCAACAATGATATTGACCGTATGCAGGAAATAAAAGAACGAAGTCTGCAATATGAAGGATTAAAACATTATTTCCTGATCAGCTTTGCACAACGCCCCGGTGCTTTGAAAGAGTTTGTAAATAATGTACTCGGCCCCACTGACGATATTACCCGTTTTGAATACATGCAAAAAACTAACAAAGAAAACGGACCTGCATTAGTAGGTGTGGAATTGCAATGTCGTTCCGATTATGATCTGCTATTGAAAAAAATGGAAGACTCCAATATTGGTTTCTCCGAAATAAATAAAAACGATCAGTTGTTCGGGTATTTAATCTAAGTTGATTAGTCCACTGTATTTGTGGATAATTACATATATAATCCTTTCTCCTGGTGAAGACTATTTTGTATTTTCAGATGTATTGCTTGCCATTGAACTTAGTTTTAGTTAAGGACTGTATTCATCATTTTAACATTGCAACCACATGGCATGTAACCAGGGATTATATGATCCATCTTTTGAGCATGATGCATGCGGTATTGGTTTTGTTGCCAATATCAAAGGGCATAAATCACATCAACATATTTCGGATGCACTGACAGTGCTGGAAAACATGGAACACAGAGGCGCCTGTGGTTGTGAAAACAATACGGGTGATGGTGCTGGTATTATGATACAAACTCCGCATGAATTTTTCTTTGACGAATGTTTGAAACTGGGTGTACACCTGCCCTCCTTTGGTAAATATGCTGTTGGAATGGTTTTCTTTCCCAAAGAAATTCGCCTGCGGGAAGAATGCCGTGATATATTAAATCGTACTGCAGAAAAATTAGGTCTTGAAATACTTACGTACCGGAAAGTTCCTGTTAATACACATGATATTGGCCCGACGGCATTAAGTGTGGAACCCGAAATGGAACAAGTATTTGTTACTTGTCCCGATCATATTTCTAACCCTGATGATTTTGAAAGAAAATTATTTATCCTTCGCAATTATTCCACTCATCTTATTAATAGCACGGTAAGAAAAGATGAGATCGGGTTTTATATTGCGTCTCTCTCCTACAAAACAATTGTTTATAAAGGACAATTAACCAGCGGCCAGGTTCGGCAATACTTTCCTGACCTGAGTAATAAAAGATTGGTTAGTGCTTTTGGCTTAGTGCATTCAAGGTTTGCTACCAATACATTTCCCTCCTGGAAACTGGCACAACCATTCCGCTACATTGCACATAATGGTGAGATCAATACACTGCAAGGGAATTTGAATTGGTTGAAGACAAGTGAAAAAGGTTTTACTACTCCCTACTTCAGCAAAGAAGAAATGGAAATGTTATTACCAATTGTAACGGAAGGCCAAAGTGACTCTGCCTGTCTCGATAATATGATTGAGCTGCTTACTTTAACGGGTCGTTCATTACCACATGTAATGATGATGCTGATTCCAGAAGCATGGGATGGCCATGAAGAAATGGATCCGGTAAAAAAAGCATTTTATGAATTTCATTCCTCCTTCATGGAGCCCTGGGATGGACCTGCTTCCATTTCATTTACGGATGGAAAAATTATCGGGGCTACATTAGACCGTAACGGACTTCGTCCATCAAGATATTGTGTTACCAAAGATGACCGTGTTATCATGGCTTCTGAAACTGGTGTTCTTCCCGTTGATCCGGCCATGATATTAGAAAAAGGAAGATTACAACCAGGAAAAATGTTTGTGGTGGACATGGAAAAAGGAAAAATAATTAGTGATGAAGATTTGAAAAAAGAGATCTGTTCACAAAAACCATATGGCGAATGGTTGAATAAATATAAAATTCGCCTGGAAGAATTACCGGAGCCCAGGGTGATGTTTACCCATCTGGAGCATGACCAGGTTTTCAAATACCAAAAAGCATTTGGATTCTCTACCGAAGACTTAGATAACATTATTGCACCAATGGCTCTTGAGGGTAAAGAACCTATTGGTTCTATGGGAACAGATGTACCATTGGCAATACTGAGCGATCAACCGCAACATCTTAGCAGTTATTTCAAACAACTATTTGCACAGGTAACTAATCCTCCTATTGATCCTATTCGTGAAAGGTTGGTTATGTCACTGGCAACATTTGCAGGTAACAATGGAAATCTATTGTTGGAAGAACCACTCACTTGTCACAGTGTGGCATTAAAACATCCGGTGCTTGGTAATTATGAATTAGAAAAAATAAGAAGTATCGATACCGGTTTGTTCCAATCAAAAACCATTCAATGTTATTTTAAAGCAGATGGCAAACCAGGGTCGCTAAAAAAAGGCTTGGAAAGAATTTGTGGCTATGCGGTAGATGCTGTAGAAGATGGTTTTAAAGTATTGATCTTACAAGACAGGGCTATCGACTCCAACCATGCTCCTATCCCATCGCTATTGGCAACATCCGCCATTCATCACCATCTTATCCGCAAAGGAATGCGGGGTAATGTTGGAATTATAGTTGAAGCTGGTGATGCATGGGAAGTCCATCACTTTGCTTGTTTGATCGGCTTTGGTGCAACAGCTATCAATCCTTATTTAGCACTTTCTTCTATACGAGATCTCAAAGAAACAGGGAAGCTGCAAACGTCCTTACATGAAGATGAGTTAAAAAAGAACTATATCAAAGCAGTGAATGATGGCTTACTGAAAGTGTTTTCTAAAATGGGTATCTCTACTTTGCAATCATACCAGGGTGCTCAAATATTTGAGATACTGGGATTGAACAAAGAAGTCGTGAATAAATATTTTACCGGCGCTACTTCAAGAATTGAAGGCATGGGATTAGATGAGATTGCAAAAGAAACATTGGCGAAGCACTTCTTTTCCTTCAGCAAAAAAGATATTCCGGTCGACCGGCTTCCGGTTGGTGGTATTTATCAATGGAAACGAAAAGGTGAATTTCATTTATTCAATCCGCAAACTATACACTTGTTGCAGCATGCAACAAAGATGAACGACTTTGCAACCTTCAAAAAATATTCAAAACTGGTAAACGACCAGGGAGAAAAAGCCTGCACCATTCGCAGTTTATTTCAATTTAAAAAGAATCGACCTTCAATAAGTATAAATGAAGTAGAGGCAGCTTCAACTATTTACAAACGTTTTGCCACCGGTGCCATGAGTTTTGGTTCTATTTCCTGGGAAGCACATACCACATTAGCTATCGCAATGAATCGTCTCGGTGGCAAATCAAATACCGGCGAAGGTGGCGAAGATGAAAGGAGATATGATCTGTTACCAAATGGAGATTCTATGCGGAGTGCCATCAAACAAGTAGCATCAGCAAGATTTGGTGTAACGAGTTTGTATTTAACTGAAGCAGATGAGTTGCAAATAAAAATGGCGCAAGGTGCAAAGCCAGGAGAAGGTGGACAATTACCCGGCCATAAAGTAGATGAGTGGATCGGCAAAGTTCGTCATGCTACACCCGGAGTTGGATTGATCTCGCCTCCACCACATCATGATATTTATTCGATTGAAGATTTAGCACAATTGATATATGATCTGAAGAATGCAAATCGCAAAGCAAGAATAAGTGTGAAACTGGTTAGCAAAGCCGGTGTCGGAACAATTGCTGCAGGTGTTACTAAAGCTAAAGCAGATGTAGTGTTGATCGCAGGCCATGATGGTGGAACTGGTGCATCACCTGTAAGCTCTATCAAACATGCGGGTCTTCCCTGGGAATTAGGTTTAGCAGAAACACAACAAACATTGGTGAAAAATAAATTAAGAAGCCGTGTGGTAGTACAAGCCGATGGACAACTAAAAACCGGAAGAGATATTGCTGTTGCTGCATTACTCGGTGCTGAAGAATGGGGCATTGCTACTGCTGCATTGGTGGTGGAAGGTTGTATCATGATGCGTAAATGCCATATGAATACTTGTCCGGTTGGGGTAGCTACACAAGACCCTGAATTACGAAATCGTTTTAAAGGAGATCCGGAACATGTTGTGAACTTTTTTAAAATGATCACACAAGAGTTAAGAGAGATAATGGCAGAATTGGGTTTCAGAACAGTAAATGAAATGATCGGCCAGGTTGATAATTTAGAAGTAAGAGAAGGCATTGAACATTGGAAATATAAAAACCTTGACCTCTCTGCAGTTTTATATAAGGAACCAAATTCTGTTTACAATACTGTCCATTGCAGTGAAGTGCAGGATCATGGTTTAGACCAAAGTCTTGATTGGGAATTGTTAAAAGCTGCCGCACCTGCTATTCGTACCGGCAAACCTATTACTGCAGCATTTGAAGTAAAGAATACAAACCGCACCATTGGTACCATTCTCTCCAATGAAATAACAAAGAAATACAAGGGAGCTGGCTTACCGGATAACAGTATTCATTTCAATTTTACCGGAACAGCCGGACAAAGTTTTGGTGCCTTCAATACAAAAGGAATTACACTAGAATTGGAAGGAGATGCCAATGATTATTTCGGCAAAGGATTAAGTGGTGCTAAACTGATTATCTACCCGGCAAAAACTGCTACATACAATCCGGAAGAGAATAGCATTATTGGCAATGTAGCATTTTATGGTGCCACGTCGGGAGAAGCATATATAAGAGGTAAAGCTGGCGAACGATTTGGTGTACGAAACTCCGGGGCCAATGTAGTAGTTGAATCAGTTGGCGATCATGGTTGCGAGTACATGACTGGTGGACAAGTTATTATTCTCGGCGATACTGGAAGAAATTTTGCAGCCGGTATGAGCGGTGGTATTGCATATGTGTATGATGTAAACCGAAGATTTGCTGATAACTGTAATAAAGAAATGGTGGACCTGGATGAATGTGGATTAGATGATAAGAATGAACTATTCACTATGCTGCAGAAGCACTATGAATATACTGGCAGTACAGTTGCTAAGTTTATTGTGGATGATCTGGATAATCAGTTGCAGCATTTTGTAAAAGTGTTCCCGAAGGATTATAAAAAGGCATTACTGCAAAAAAGTCAAAAAATCGGGAAGACGGAAAGTCCGAAAGACTCACGATGAGTTGAACAACTACAAACCAAAAACAACAAACCATAAACTGAAGCAATGGGTAAACCAACAGGCTTTAAAGAATTTGCAAGAGAACTTCCGGGTAAGCAATCCGTAGAAGAACGGTTGAAGCACTACAATGAATTTGTAGAAAAATATGCTGACGAGAAATTGAATCAGCAAGCAGCCCGTTGCATGGATTGTGGTGTACCATTTTGTCATCATGGATGTCCGTTGGGAAATGTGATACCGGAGTTTAATGACGCCGTATATAAACAGGATTGGAAAGAAGCCTATGAAATTTTGACTTCGACTAATAATTTTCCGGAGTTCACAGGCCGCATTTGTCCTGCCCCTTGCGAAACCGCTTGTGTATTGGGTATTAATCAACCTGCTATTGCTATTGAAGAAATAGAAAAACATATTATAGAGATCGCATTTGATAAAGGTTTTGTAAAACCAAAGAAGCCTAATCTTCGTTCCGGAAAAAAAGTTGCGGTTATAGGTTCTGGCCCGGCGGGTTTAGCTGCAGCAGCACAATTAAATTATGCCGGTCATAGTGTAACTGTATTTGAAAGAGACGATGCGCCGGGAGGTTTGTTACGCTACGGCATTCCAGATTTCAAATTAGATAAATGGGTGGTGGATAGAAGAATTAAGTTGATGGAGGAAGAAGGAGTTATTTTCAAATGCCTCGCCAATGTGGGAGTGAATGTTAGCATCAACGATGTGTTGCGGGAATTCAATGCGATTGTATTGGCTGGTGGCAGCACTACACCAAGAAATTTATTTGTGCCGGGTAGAGAATTGAAAGGTATTCATTTCGCCATGGACTTCTTAAAGCAAAACAATAAAAGGGTTGCCAATAAAGATTTTTTAGCTAATGCCGCAATTGAAAGCAATATTTTAAATGAAGAAGTAAAAGCTACCGGTAAAAATGTAGTAGTGATTGGTGGTGGCGATACAGGTAGTGATTGCGTTGGTACTTCTAACCGGCATGCTGCCCTTTCAGTTACACAATTTGAATTGCTGCCGAAGCCCTCAGCCGAGAGAAATGATTTTATGCCCTGGCCCTCCTACCCGATGTTATTAAAAACAACTTCATCGCATGAAGAAGGTGCAACAAGACAATGGGCTGTTGCTACCAAAGAATTTATTGGTGATGAAAGCGGCAATCTGAAAGCATTAAAGATCGTTGACCTCGAATGGAAAATTGCGGATGGTCGCCCCGCACAATTTGTTGAAGTGGCCGGAAGCGAACGAGAAATTCCATGTGAGTTAGCATTACTGGCTATGGGTTTTGTACATCCGCAACATATTGGTTTTATCAACGACCTGGGTATTGGTCTTGATGAACGAGGAAATGTAAAAGCATCTGAAAAAGATTATCGGACCAACATTTCCAAAATATTTACTGCCGGAGATATGCGCCGCGGACAAAGTCTCGTGGTATGGGCTATCAGCGAAGGGCGGGAATGTGCCAGGAGTGTGGATGAATTTTTAAGCAATGGTGTTTCTTCATTGCTGGAAGCAAGGGAAAAGTCTGTCCTGGAATTGGAGAGATAATAATTTTTTTTACGCCTAACATTCCTCTCGTACAGTAATTATTACATTCCCAATTTTTTGACCTGTCTCTACATACGTATAGGCCTCCACTATTTCTTCCAGCTTGTAGGTTCTGTCAATCAATGGAGCATACTCTCCTTGCTCAACTAATACTTTCAAAAACTCAATATCCTCTTTTTTAAATGTGGGAATGGGAAACAACACTTTTTTGTCACTAAATAGCGGAGTAAACAATGCATGAAAAACATTGGCGCCATTCTTCCCAAATTCGGTTGAAATATAAATTCCCCCTTTACACAACAAAGGTTTACATTTTTTAAACGAACTTTTTCCAACGGCATCGAAAATAAAATGAAATTTTAAATTGGTGTCTGTAAAATCTCTTGTTTCATAATCAATTACAATATCAGCTCCTAAACTTTTTACAAGAGATACATTTTTGGTATTGCATACCGCAACAACCTTTGCCCCGAAATGCTTTAATAATTGAACAGCTGCAGATCCGATAGCACCCGTTGCACCATATACTAGCACGGTATCTCCCTGCTTTACTTTTGCTGCCCGTATATTACCTAATGCATAATGAGCCCCTTCAGTTATTGGAGCAGCTTCTGAATAGTTTAAATGAGGTGGAATTAATGCAATAGTATCGTTTCCCTTAATAGTTAAAAACTCTGCATGTCCACCAAATTTTTGATCATTATAGCCAAAAACTCTATCCCCCTTTTTAAATGTCGTTACATTTTTTCCTACAGTCTCAATTTCTCCGGCAAACTCACAACCTAAGGTTTTATACTTTGGCCTAAATAATCCACTCCAAAATCTTGAAATAAAATATTCGGCACTGCGGAAGCCACAATCGGTTCGGTTTACTGTAGTTGCATAAACCTTAATAAGCACTTCATCATCCTTAGGAACAGGTGTGGGGACTTCTGATAATTTTGCTACTTCAGGGGGACCATACTTAGTATGTATTACTGCTTTCATTTCTTAGAAGCTAAATAATACAATTGAAAAGCTTTATACAAAATGTTACCCTTCATTCTTCTTTTTGCTATTGTGGTTATATAGTAAAATACTACTTATTACGGCAATTAACAATACACTATATTCAATACCATTTCTTCCGCCACCAACTACAAACCATCCATCCTTTAAGTGAACCATAAATATTCCAGTTATAAGTACAGCTATTGTAACCAAACAGGGAAGCAGCACCCACCGGTTAAAAATCAAACACAAAGCTGCAACAATATGTGAAAGCTTTATCGCCCAGGCCAGTGCAACACCAACAGGAGCAAAGCCAACTTCATTAAGATATAATTTGC
The DNA here is from genome assembly GCA_964641575.1 of uncultured Chitinophaga sp. GTDB lineage: Bacteria > Bacteroidota > Bacteroidia > Chitinophagales > Chitinophagaceae > JJ008. Next base: position 24,886 of record CAZXMP010000023.1, read on the forward strand.
CAAATAGGCTTACATCACCAGAAACGATAGAAGGAATGGAATGCGAAAGAAGAATTACAGCCACCATAATTCTAAGAATAGCGATATGAAAAGGTTGTAATTTTCGGGAAGTGTAATTCAAGTAAGTTAAATTTTATTCGTAAAATTATTTAATAACTACTGCTTAAGAATTGTACTAGTACAATTCTTAATATTTTTTTTGACTTCTGATGCGGCTTAAATAGCCAGGAGTAATATTAAGATAAGATGCAAGATGCTTCAGTGGAATTTGATTCATGTAAGCTGCATGTTTTTTTATAAATGCATGATACACTTCTGAAGCAGTTTGAGATTGCCTGGCTTCTAAAGCTTCTTCTAAAGCCACTATCCTGTTTTGAAATAAAATTCTAAAATACTTTTCAAGTTTTGGTACAAGTTTGAACATTTCAGTCTGATCACTATGCCTAATTCTAATAACAGTTGATGGTTCCAGTGTTTGCAGGTAATTTTTGGAAGGACTTCTTTTTTGAAAACTAATTAAATCACCTGTCCACCATCCGCTAAAGGCAAACATTGATGTATGTTCCTCGCCAAGATCATTGATATAAAATGTACGGGCTAATCCTTTCAAAATAAAAAATTCAAACTTGCATATCTCTCCTTCTTTTAATAAAAAATCTCCTTTGCCAACATTTACAATTTGAAACAATGATAGCAGAATTGCTTTCTCTTCCTCATTCAAAAACACCACCTTTTCAATGGCTTTAAAAAAATTCGTCAGCATGTAAAAATGTTTGATCTCTTCACAGGCAATAATAAGAATATCAATTTAAAGTGGGTTTCATATCGTTTTTATTTACATTAAATAAAATAACAATGTGAAATATTTTAACTAAATGACAATTTTATTAATATTTTTTCACTATTTAATAACATAATATTAAAAACTAACAAGTGTTATGCCTCAATTTTTATAAATTTGATTGAATTCGCTCAGATTATTTATTTTTTTAATTCAACTAAAATTTAGCTCATGAGTAAAAGAAAAGCAAAACAGATCTTGCCATTCGTCCTGTTGGTTGCGATTGCTCTCATCGCCATGTTCGTAAAACCTGCGGCTGATTATGTGCCTGGAGCAGATGCTCCCCAATACAGCTCGTCAGACATTGCCTGGGTTCTTGTGTCGACCGCCCTGGTATTTTTAATGACTCCGGGTCTCGCCTTTTTCTACGGAGGTATGGTTAATCGCAAAAATGTTATTTCAACAATGATCAAAAGCGTAGTTGCTGCCGGTGTTGTTGGTGTACTTTGGGTGGTTTGTGGATTCAGTCTTGCTTTTGGAGAATCTGTAAACGGCATTATTGGTAATCCTACCACATATGCATTTTACGATGGTGTAAAATCTGGTGCCGCATGGCCTGCTGCTACCACTATTCCACTTTCGCTATTCTCCCTGTTTCAATTAATGTTCGCCATCATCACACCTGGTCTTGTTGTGGGTGCCGTTGCAGAACGTATTCGTTTTACATCGTACGTTTTGTTCATCGTACTTTTTGCCTTGCTGGTTTATGCACCCGTTGCACACTGGAGCTGGCATCCCGAAGGATTCATTGCTAAAATGGGCGCCTGGGATTTTGCCGGTGGTACGGTAGTGCACATCACTGCAGGTTGCGCCGCATTAGCTGGCGCCATGGTATTGAAACAGCGAAAATCTCATGAAGCAAAAAAAGAAATTCCACCTGCCAATGTTCCGTATGTATTAATCGGTACCGGTTTACTTTGGTTCGGTTGGTTTGGTTTTAATGCAGGCTCTGCTGTTGGTGCTACAACACTTGCCGTAAATGCATTTGGTACTACCACTACTGCTGCTGCCTCTGCGGGTCTTGCATGGATGTTCTTCGATGTTATCAAAGGCAAAAAACCATCGGTACTAGGCTTTTGTATTGGTGCAGTGGTCGGATTAGTGGCTATTACTCCAGGTGCAGGTTTTGTTGGCATTCCGCAAAGTATCATCATCGGTTTGGTTGGTGCTATCGTTTCTAATATTGCGGTAAGTATAAAACAAAGATCTAAACTCGATGATACACTGGATGTATTCCCTTGTCATGGTATCGGCGGCATGGTGGGTATGTTGCTCACAGGTGTATTCGCCAGCACAGCTGTACATGGTATCAGTGGCGGACCACAAGGTTTGTTCTATGGCAATCCGCAATTCTTCTTTATCCAGTTAAAAGCAATGGCAATTGTTGTGGTGTACAGCTTCGCCGTTTCTTACGGTATATTCAAATTCATCAACCTGGTAGTTCCAATGAGAGTTAGTGAAAGTGAAGAAGAAGAAGGATTGGACGCTTCGCAGCACAATGAAAAATACCTACAGGGAACTTTGTTAGTGCACAACAATGGCACTATCGAAGAAAAACCAGTTGAACAACTATAATCAAAATAGAAAAAGATAGAAAAATTTATGATGCCAGCTGTATTACTACT
>CAZXMP010000023.1:27361-27763 GCA_964641575.1 uncultured Chitinophaga sp.
ACTATCATCGTCCCTTGCGTCGCACTCTTGTACTGTAGTAACACGGATGGGCATTATGCAATTCTCACTACTAATCCGTGAAATCCATTAAAATCCAACAATCCGTGATAATCTCTATCAGTAAATAAAATCGAAAAAGGCACTGCATAAAATGGAATAAACTTCTCGCAAAAGCTTATTCCTGCTGTGCCCTTTTCTTAACATCTAAAATGTACTACAATGTTACAAAAAATTTTTGTGGCAGCCCTGAGTCTGCTGTCCTATACTTTCGCAATGGCTCAAACAGCATCCGTTCGTATTGATACATCAGCAGTTGCCGCACCGGCAGAAGATGAGAAGAAAGAACCTACATTATCAATAACCGGTTCGGTAGATGCCTATTACAGAAATGATCTATCCGAT
>CAZXMP010000023.1:27773-32469 GCA_964641575.1 uncultured Chitinophaga sp.
TTACACCAGCTTCACTCCTTTACACAATTCATTTGCCTTGGGAATGGCCAGTATCAAATTTGAACATAAAGGCAAAAAAGTTACTGCTGTTGCGGATCTGGGTTTTGGTCCCAGAGCAAGAGATTTCTCGTATACAGATGATGGTATTACTCAAGCTATCAAACAAGCCTATGTGACGTATGCACCTGCTGATTGGGTAAAATTCACCATGGGTACATGGGGCACTCATGTAGGATATGAATTGCTGGATCCGCAATTGAACAGAAACTACACCATGAGTTATATGTTCACCAACGGGCCTTTCTCACATACCGGTTTCAAAGCAGAATTTACCAAAGGTAAATCCGGGTTTATGATTGGCGTTGCCAATCCAACTGATTATCGCATTCCGCCAGAAGACCTGATGAATAAAAAAGCATTGTTAGCACAGTATAGTTTTGCTGCCAGTGATAATCTAAAGTTTTTTCTGAATTATGTTGGTGGACAAAATCCTGATACATCAAAAACTAACCAGTTTGATGCGGTAATAACAGCTAAGGTGAGTGATAAATTCAATGTAGGTTTTAATGGAACCGTTAATTCCACTCAACTGTGGGATGGCACAAAGAATATTGAAAGCAAATCATGGTGGGGCTCTGCCTTGTATCTAAACTTTGATCCACAATCCTGGTTTGGATTAACACTGCGTGGTGAATTATTCAGCGACAAAAATCAATTCAAAGCATTTAGCAGTGCATCAGAAGGCGGAAGCATTTTTGCCACTACTCTCTCTGCTAATTTCAAAACAGGTGGTTTTATTTTCATTCCGGAGTTCCGGCTTGATAATGCAAACAAGAAAGTATTATTTACCAACAAAGATGGCGACTTAACTAAATCAGCTGCCAGTTTCATATTCGCTGCTATCTATTCGTTCTAATGGGTTAAAAATTTTATGTGGCAAGCAATCGTTAAAAGCCCTCCGTTTCTACGGAGGGCTTTGTATTATGTTGTAAAATTTTATGTACTCTTTGGCAGGTTTGCGAGAAATGTTATTACACCAACGGCTCCTGCTGACTCAAACAATGAAAACTACCCAAGCCCCAGATAATATCTGTAGAATCAATTCCCACCACTTCTCTTTCCGGAAAACAAGATTGTATTATCTGTAACGCTTTATCGTCTCTGTTAGAACGGAAAGTTGGAACGATCACCGATTTATTAGCAATGTAGAAATTAGCATACGAGCAGGGCAGTCGCATATCTTCAAAAACTAATTCAGGGGGCATTGGTAACTCTACAATATTTAGTTGCTTGCCATTCAGCAAACGCATTGCCTTTAGCTGTTTAAAATTATGTTGAAGCAATGCATAATTTTCATCATTCTTATTTTCTTCAATCACAGTTATAACTGTATCCTCATTTACAAAACGAACTGTATCATCAATATGTCCGTCCGTATCATCACCTACAATTCCTTCATCTACCCAAAGCACTTGCTCCATTCCATAATAATTGCAAAGAAATTCTTCGATCTGCTGTTGGTTCAAATGCGGGTTACGATTTTCATTCAGCAAACAAGCTGTTGATGTCATCACCGTCCCTTTGCCATTGAACTCCACGGAACCGCCTTCCATTACTATGCCGGGATTGAAAACAGGAATATTAAAATGCTTACCAATCAATGTGGGCACCACATCATCGAGATCAAAAGGCGGATATTTTCCACCCCAGGCATTATAGCCCCAGTCAACAATTACTTTCTTTTGCTCTGCATTTGGATTAATCAAAAATGCAGGGCCATGATCTCTGCACCAGGCATCATTTGTTGGGTGAAAATAGAACTCAACTTTGCTTAGATCAACTCCTTCATTTTGCAAATGAACACAAGCAAAACTTTTCATTACTTCATCAGCCACATTTATACGAACCAGCTCCCCTTTCGTTAGTTCTTTAATAAACTTCGAATAAGAAGGGAAAATCGTATCAATCTTTCCCGGCCATGATGCTTCTTTATGCGGCCAACTAAGCCAAGTCGCTACATGCGGGGCAAATTCAGCAGGGAAGTAATAGCCTAAGCTTTTAGGAAAGTCCGAAAGACCGGAAGACGGGAAGACGGAAAGTTTTTGCGTATTCAACTTATAAATTTTTATTTTAACGAATTGCGTAAAGCATTAATCATCACAACTATCTCTTCACACATTTTATATATTTTTTCAAAATTCTCTTCTGAAATAAACCCCCTTCTCTTCGCCAGAAATATACAACCAACAACTTCTATAGCCGACCGCAGAGCAATACCAAGAAACCGATTAAATTCCGGATTTGATTGACCCGTTGAACCTTCTGCAATATTTAAGGAAACAGAATCAGCAGCTCTTTTCATTTGCGAAGTCAATATATAAACTTCGTCTTTTGGAAATTGCTTTGTAACCTGACTAACAAAATCCGAGAGGTCAACTGCTTTCTGCCAAACAATCAGCTTTTCAAACTTAAAAGCCATAGTCAACAATTTATGTGCGAAATTTCAATCAAAGGGAAACTCTCTTTCGGACTTCCGGTCTTTCCGACTTTCGGACTACTCTCTAATCCTCGTCAATAAACCTTTTTGTAATTGGTTGATACGAATCTATTCTTCTATCTCTCATAAAAGGCCAGTGTGTTCTGTATTGATCCGTTTTTGCCAAATCGATTTCCATCACTTTCACTTCTTCGCCATCATGGGAAGCTTTGTATAAAATAGTTCCGAATGGATTAGCAATAAAAGAACCGCCCCAGAATTTCATCGCTCCATCCTGTTCTAATCCAACACGGTTTACACTCACTACATGCACACCATTGGCTACAGCATGACTTCTTTGTATCGTTTGCCATGCTCCGTATTGTTCTGTATTCGTTTCTTCGTTTTGCGAAGTAGCCCAGCCGATAGCCGTTGGATAGAATAATATCTCCGCCCCCATCAATGCTGTAATTCTTGCTGCTTCGGGATACCATTGATCCCAGCAGATCAGCACACCGAAGGTGGCGAATTTTGTTTTCCAAACTTTATAGCCCAGGTCACCGGGGGTGAAATAGAATTTTTCATAATAAGCCGGATCGTCCGGTATATGCATCTTTCGATACTTACCCAAATAACTTCCATCCGCATCAATAACGGCAGTTGTATTATGATACAAACCTTGAGCTCTCTTTTCGAATAAAGAAGCGATGATAACAACACCGAGTTCAGCAGCAACTTTTTGTAGTGTTTCTGTGGATGGCCCCGGAATTGGCTCAGCCAGTTTGAAGTTCTCATAATCTTCCACATCACAGAAATACAAAGAAGTGAATAGTTCTTGCAGGCAAACGATCTGTGCTCCACCTTCCGCAGCTTTCTTTACGCCTGCTATTGCTTTGGAAAGATTCTCTTCTTTGTTATCAGTGCAACTCATTTGCACCATGCCGATTTTTACTTTACTCATATTGGGAAATTGAAGGGCAAAAATAGTTGATTTTAAAATGTTACTATAGGGAAAAACATAGGTGAGAAAAAATGCCCTAATTTTTCTATTTTCATATAAAAATTGAGGTACAAAAAAATAAAAATAGATGAAATAAAAAATATCGGAAAAGGTATTAATGATTCTCTGATTGTAATTAATACGCCATTAATTACACATCTACTGATACCCACTTTTTTTATTTTGTTATTCGCTTGGGTAATAATATCCGGTCAATCTCCATTTTACATTTTTCCTTTACTAGCCCTCCTAGCATTTTTGATTCATAAATTATGGGTGGTATTTGAACCTATTAAAATTATCAAAATTAATAGATTAGATAAATTTTTCATACTGATACCTAGAAATTTAATACAAAGACTATTCGTTAAAAGCACTAAAATTAATTTTGATGATATTGAAAAGTTTATTGTAACAGAAGGTTCAGAAATAATGCTTGAACCCACAAGATTCATTATCTCTGCGGTTTTTAAAGACTCAACTACTGTATTTTTTACATCAACATCAAAAAAAATAATTGTAAAAGAAATGATGGATTTCTTAACTCAAATATTATCCTCAACTAAACGGGTTTAAACTTTTACGCCGAATTCCTACCCGCATTAATAATTCCAAACGAACACCTCATCACCAACTTCTCATACGTTTCTTTCACTGGAGCTTGTACCAACTGCTCATCCAACTCTCTAATTTTAGTCAATGCATATTGCTGTATCGTAACCAATGGCAACACGATTCTCTCCCGCATTTGTATAGACAGTTGTTCTACCGGGTAATCTGCCATTAATTCCCCTTGCCCTGTTATTTTCGATAAATACTGTTTAGTTAGTTCATACTCATCATGTATCATCTTCCACAATTCACCAAACTGTTTGTGCTCGGCTAAAAAAGCGGTCAATGGAAAAAATGATTTCATCATCGCCATCTCACAGTTATCCAGCAATGTTTTAAAAAACAATGATTGATGATATAATTTTTGCAATTCCAGCAGCTTTCCTTTTGCTTCCATTTCTTTCAATGCAGAACCAACGCCATAGTAACCCGTTACATTCTGTTTTAACTGGCTCCAAGAACCTGCAAAGGGCACGGCCCGCAAATCTTTTAAGGATAAACCGGAAGCAGCACCCCGTTTCGCCGGGCGGCTTCCAATATTGGTTTCATTGTAAAACCGCAGCGGACTTACCTGCAATAAATAATCAGCTAAATAGGGATGATCTTTT
>CAZXMP010000024.1:0-31378 GCA_964641575.1 uncultured Chitinophaga sp.
TGTTGAAGAAGATGTTCCAGGACATCTTTCATTCGGAGTTAAATTACAAATTGAGCACTCTTCAACTTTCAACGGGCAGTTCCATATGGGAGCCAATATTGTGGAGATGAATAACAATGAACAGCAAGCTGCCGCCAGATAGTAATAAACGTTTTTTTTTACGTTATGCCAGCCTTGGTACACAATTATTGGTGGCCATTGGGCTGGCTGTTTTTGTTGGGTTAAAAACAGATAAATGGCTTGGTACATCTCCATTGCTGGCTTGTGTATTACCTTTGCTCGTCCTGTCGGCCATTTTTTATAAATTATTCAGGGAAACCGGCAGGAAAAAGAACAATGAATAAAACTTTATTGCAATCCATCACACCATTACTGGGTGTTTTTATAGCTATTTCTTCTATCGCCGCATTAAGTAAAAACTGGTTAGAGAGCAAAGGTGTTAGCCTTAATGTTTTGTTGGCGGGTAACTTGCTTCTTTTTTTAGTAAGTCTTGTTGCATTTTTAATTACACACAAAGCATTACGTTCTTCCAACCCGCAGGCTTTTGTACGATCTATGTATGGAAGTTTTATGATCAAATTTTTTGTACTGGCTGTTGCGGCATTCATTTACATTATGGTAATGAAGAAAAATGTAAACAAACCTGCATTAATTGCCTGTGCTGCATTGTATATTATTTACACAGGTATAGAAACAAGAGGTTTATTGAAATTGCTGAAGCAAAAAAAGAATGCCTAAGAAAGAAGTTCCTGTTAATCATCTGCAAGAGTATCTGCCTCCCGGTACAGGTGATGCAGTATTGAATTATCTACACCAGTATAAAGTACACTTAACCATTGCAAAAGAACGGAAAAGTATTTTAGGTGATTATCGTCATCGTACCCATCACAGTAATCACCGGATAAGTGTAAATGGAAACCTGAATCATTTTTCTTTTTTAATTACTTTATTACATGAGTTGGCACATTTGCTTACGTTTGAAGAATATGGTAACAGAGTACAAGCACATGGTAAAGAATGGAAATTGCTTTTCGGAAAACTATTGCAACAGTTTGTTTTGACAAAAGTTTTTCCTGCGGATATAGAAGAAGAACTATTACAATCGTTGAAAAATCCGGCGGCCAGTAGTTGTGCAGAAGATAGCTTGTTAAGAGTTTTGAGGAAATATGAGGCAGGTAAAAATAATCATGTACTGATTGAAGAAATTTTAGTCAATCATTTATTCCGCACAAAGGATGGAAGGGTTTTTATGAAAGGAGAGAAGCTGCGAAAACGGTTTAAATGCAAAGAAGTGCAGACGGGGAAGATGTATTTGTTTAGTCCGGTGTATGAAGTAGAAAGAATGAGTCAGGAGTCTTGAGTCGATAGTCGGAAGCAAAATCTTCAAACGTTAGTGAGCTGCCTCCCGACTAATGACTCCCTACTCCAGACTCCGTAGCATCCATAAACTACAACCTGTATGGCCGCTATTACCGATAGGTCCTTTTAAATATTCAAAGCCAAATTTCGCATATACTTTCAATGCTTGTTTTAGTTCCGGCATACTTTCTAAATACACTTGTTTGTAACCTGTTTCTTTAGCAAAGGCAAGATTTTTTTCAATTAATGTTTTGCCTAACCCGGTTCCTCTTGCATGTGGCAGTAAATACATTTTTACTAATTCACAAGTATCGGCAGTAAGCCCATCAGTAGGATAAATGCCGCCCCCGCCAACAATTTGTCCATCTAATTCTGCTACAAAATAACCAGCCCCTTTTGCTTGAAATAATTCATACAAGGCATCTGTTGTTGGGTCGTAATACACCGTGCCGGGATGATTAGCTCCGAATTCAGTCAATGTGTCTTTTATGATTTTTGAGAGATAAGGATTATCTGTTGGTTGTATGTTGCGTATAGTGATATTTGCCATATTGTAAATGTAAAATAAAAAATCCCAGCCTCTAAGCCGGGATTTGTTTTTCTTACTTTATAACTTTTAGGCCACTGCTTTCTTCACCAAATCAGCTGCTTCGCTCAATAGAATAGCAGACTGCACCTTTAACCCACTTTCATCTATTAATTTTTTTGCTTCAACAGCATTCGTTCCTTGTAAGCGGACAATGATCGGAATATTAATGTTACCTAATTTCTGGTAAGCATCAATTACGCCTTGTGCCACACGATCGCAACGAACAATACCACCAAAAATGTTGATCAAAATTGCTTTTACGGCAGGGTCTTTTAGAATGATCTTGAACCCTGCTTCTACCGTTTGTGCATTTGCACTACCGCCAACGTCAAGAAAGTTAGCTGGTTCGCCACCGCTTAATTTGATCATATCCATCGTAGCCATTGCGAGGCCAGCGCCGTTTACCATACAACCTACATTGCCATCCAATTTTACGAAGTTCAGATTGTGTTTACCAGCTTCTACTTCTGTTGGGTCTTCTTCGGTCACATCTCTTAATGAAGCAAGGTCTGCATGGCGCATCAATGAGTTTTCATCCAATCCCATTTTGCAATCCACTGCAATTATTTTATCGTCGGATGCTTTGAATAATGGATTTATTTCTAACATCGAACAATCCAATCCTACATATGCATTGTAAAGATTGGTTACGAATTTTGTACAGTTCTTAAATGCCTCGCCGCTTAAGCCTAAATTGAAAGCGATCTTTCTTGCCTGGAAACCTTGCAAGCCGCCAGAAGGGTGAACCCACTCTTTGAATATTTTTTCCGGTGTATGATGTGCTACATCTTCAATGTTCATTCCGCCTTCGGTGCTGTACATGATTACGTTCTGACCCTTGGTACGATCTAATAATATAGAGAGATAAAATTCTTTTCTTTCACTTGGCCCATCATAATACATATCAGCCGCTACATAAATTTTGTTTACCACTTTACCAGCTTCGCCAGTTTGGATGGTAACCAAAGTGCCGCCTAATATTTTGCTGGCGAACTCCTGAATGTCTTCTAAGGATTTGGCCACTTTTACTCCGTTGATACCATTTTCTTTTATGGCACCTTTACCACGGCCACCCGCATGTATCTGTGCTTTAACTACGGCAAACTTGCTGCCGGTTTGTGTCTTAATCTGTCGATAAGCATCCTCGGCTTCTTGTACGGTAGTACAAGCAAAGCCTTCCTGTACGGGAACATTATATTTTTTTAATAATTCCTTGGCCTGGTATTCATGAAGATTCATTAGTAAAAAATTTGCAGCGAAGATAATTGTTAGTTCGTAGTTTATGGTTTTTGGTTTGTAGTTTTTACCCCATCTTTTGTATTTTCATTATATGACCCGAATTACTGTTATTGGTATCGTTCTTTTTGTAATAAGTTGTAGCCAAACACACAGGCTGCAAATGCCAGCCCGACAATCTGAAAGCCTTACGGGTACTGCTTTTTACAAACAAGCCGCAGGCATGAATTGGGCGGCAAGGGATTCATTGGCAGTAAAAGAAATACTGGCTGGCAATATTCCTGATTTTTTAAAAAAATTTGTGCCGGTAAATATTGTCATAAAGGATTCCGTTATGGGTAAAAAGATTACAGCTACATATTATGTGTCGCCGGATTATCTAAGCATTGGTAGCGATAAGGATTGGGCCAGAATAAATATTACTCCGATGGCGGCCCAAAAGATAGCCGACAACTTTGATTGTTTTTTACCTACCCGAAAAATGGTGGATGATATTTATAAAGCAGCAACTATAAAATTAGAGCCAATGCCCATGTATGCTTTTCGGGATAGTACGCCTACTATGTGGCAGCATCATTTAATTATTGAAGGGCAACGAAAAGGGAAAAAAGGATTAATAGCCGGAATAAAAAAGGATGTGGTGATCAGTGGAAAAATTTTGAGAGATAAAAGACCTGACAGAGTTGCTATTTATGGTTGGCATAAGTTGGATGGCAAATCTATTCAACCACTATACACCGGGCATATAAACTGGTGGGTAGATTATAGCCAGGGAATTCGTTTAGTATATCGAAAAATAAAAGTGAATAATAAATGGATGGATTATACAGATATATTGAAAGATGCAGTTTTGCAAAAACTTTTATGTGATGAAGAGGTTTGTGATTTTTATCGGTATTGATGTTTTATAAGATGATGCCCAAAGAACAGAACGTTATTAAAACAATTCACTCCATTGGCTTCCAGACGAAAGAATTTTGTGTACGTTTGCAGCTTGTCCGTAATACTAAAATAAAGACGGACCTCAACTTACTTTTATGGCAAAAAAAGCATTGAAGCAATTTAATGAAACAGTAAAGTTTCTGAAGAAACAATACAAAGAAACTCCAACAGTTGGAATTGTATTGGGCAGTGGCCTCGGCAATTTTATTAATGAGATCGCTATTGAGAAAGAAGTGCCGTATGAAGATATTCCGAACTTTCCTGTGTCAACAGTAGAAGGACATAAAGGGAAATTAATTTTTGGGAAACTAAGTGGCAAAACAGTTGTGGCAATGGCGGGTCGCTTTCATTTTTATGAAGGCTACTCGGCACAGGATGTTGTATTTCCGATACGAGTGATGAAATTGTTGGGTGTAGAAACATTGTTGCTATCTAATGCAGCAGGCGGTGTTAATACTGATTACAAAGTGGGTGATATAATGATCATTAAAGATCATATCAGCCAGTTTACTCCTAATCCATTAATTGGAAAAAATATTGCTGAGTTTGGTCCCCGCTTTCCGGATATGAGTGAGCCGTATAAAAGACATTTAATTCAAAAAGCAAAAGCAATTGCGCTGGTACACAATTTTGAAGTAAAAGAAGGGGTGTACCTGGCTGTAACAGGCCCAACTTTTGAAACAAGGGCTGAATATAAAATGATACATGTGCTGGGTGCTGATGTGGTGGGAATGAGTACAGTGCAGGAGTGTATTGTAGCAAGCCATGCAGGTATGGACGTATTTGCCATGAGTGTGGTAACCGATGTGGGCATCCGGGAAGAAGATTATATTATTACACATGAAGAAGTGCTGGAAGCGGCCAAACTGGCGGAGCCAAAACTGGCTACTATTTTTAAAGAACTGGTTGCTGCTATTTAATTAACAATATTGATACTGAATTATACCTTTGCTATGCTATTTTGCAAAGGTTTTTTTATAAGCATTCGCTAAACGAGTTTTCACTGGCACATAAGTTTACATATCTGTTTTTCATCGGGTTGTTTTTCTTTGCTACTACGGCAGAAGCGCAACGACGTATTATACAAGATGCCGGGAACAGGGTACAAGGTGGTGGCGGAGGTTTAGGCAGAAGAACGGCAGGTACTGGTGGTGGAGATAGTTTGCAATACCGTAGTAAGCATGAAGATTCAATCACTATCAGTTTTCGCTATCTCGATAGTACCCGCAGTTATAAATTAGATTCGTCTATTATAGATTTTACCCGCCGGTTTCCCATTCCTGCTACGCATATTTATTTAGGCAATACAGGCAATGCTGCAAAATCATTATTGTTTACTCCCAATTTTGAAGCAGGTTTTGATGCCGGCTTTCATGCATTTGATATTTATAAATGGAAATTAGAAAAGGTTCGTTTTTTTAATACAACCCGTCCTTATAGTGAATTGAATTATATGCTGGGCAGCAGGGTAGAGCAGATCATTGAATTGTTGCATACACAAAACATACGACCCAACTGGAATTTTTCTTTTGGATACCGGTTGATCAATGCGCCAGGTTTTTTTAAAAACCAAAAAACTAATCACAACAACTATTTGCTAACGTCAAAATTTCAATCAAAGAATCTGCGTTACACTAACTACTTTGTATTGCTGGGAAATAAATTACAGTCGGCGGAGAATGGTGGGATACAGGATACAGCAGATTATTTGAATGATCCGGATTATAAAGACCGTTTTAATATTGACACTAAATTAGGCGGAAGCGATCCCTTCTCTTCCAACTTCTTTAGTACTACTATAAATACAGGCAATAAATACAGCTTGTTTACAGGTTTGCTGCGTCAGCAATATGATTTTGGAAAGAAGGATTCAATTGTCACAGACTCAACAGTGATTCCGTTATTCTATCCAAGGTTACGATTTGAACATACATTACAATTAGATCAGAATAAATACAATTTTGTTGACAACAATGCAGACTCCCTGTATTATAAAAGGTATTACGATACATCGTTAAGAAAACCAAAGGATACATTTCTGTTAGCAGAAAGATGGCAAACATTGACCAATGATTTTTCTATTTACCAATTTCCGGATGCTAAAAACCTGAATCAGTTTATTAAGTTGGGTGTAATGCTGCAAACAATCAGCGGAGAATTATCATCCGGGAAAACAACTTTTATAAATACAGCAGGGCATGCAGAGTACCGAAATAAAACCCGCAACTTGCTTTGGGATATTGAAGCCAATGGAAAACTATTCTTTACGGGATTTAATGCCGGCGATTACCAGGCATATATCAGCTTGCAACGATTACTGGGAAAGAAAATAGGTTATATACAATTGGGTTTTGAAAATACAAGTCGTACACCATCCTTTATTTTTGATAGCAGGAGCAGTTTTTACTTGTTGCATACTATTAAAAATTTCAAGAAGGAGAATAACACACACCTGTTTGCTTCTTACTTTTTACCCTCCTTTAAATTCCGGCTAACAGGTCATTATTACCTGGCAACTAATTATACTTACTTCACTAATTATAAAGACCCTGAGCAGGAAGCTGCTTTATTCAATGTGTTGCAAATTGTATTAGAGAAAACAATTAAAATCGGTAAGCGGTGGAACTGGCACACAGATATTTATTTTCAGCAGGTAATCGGCAATGCGCCGGTTAATGTGCCGGCTATTTTTACCCGTACTCGTATTGGCTATGAAGGAAATCTGGGGTTCAAAAATCTCGATATTGCAATTGGCGCAGAAATAAAATACAGGGCACCCTACAAAGCAGATGGCTATTCGCCAGTATTAGGACAGTTTTCTTACCAGGATACAGTGACTATAGAAAATCCATTGCCTGATATTGCTGCTTATCTGCATTTCCGTATCCGGCCTTTTAAGGCTTTTGTAAGGGTTGAAAACCTGAATACCGCTCAAAACCAGGATGGATTTGGCTTTACCCGCAATAATTTGGTGGCTCCAGGATACGCTTTACCGGGTTTACAGCTGCGGTTAGGCATCTATTGGAGCTTTGTTAATTGATTCTCAAAAGCTTACTTATCAGCTTAATCTGTTTTGCATACCGGATAATGCTGTTATCTTTGTAGCTCGTTCATGAAAAAGCTAATCGCTGCCATATCATTTGCATGTTACTTCATACTTTCTTATGGAGTTGTTTTCAATGCACATTATTGTATGAACAGGTTAGCGTCTGTTCAATTATATGATACCACAGTAGATGTTTGTGGAAAGTGCGGTATGGATATTCATGAATCCAACGGCTGCTGTCGTGATGAAGTGACGGTAGTAAAGATTGAGCAAGATCAGAATAAAACTCCCTTATTAACCTTTGAACTTCCTGCTATTGAAACAATAGCTATAACTCCTTCGGAATTCATCGGTTTACCATTTGAGAATTTTGACGGACAACGTCATTTTTATAATCATTCCCCCCCTTTATTATCTGCACAGGATACCTATTTGCAGATTAATGTTTTCAGAATTTGAGAAGAAGAAAAAAGCTTCGGGTTTCTAGCTATGAGCCGCAGCTTCAATTTTGTAATTCCCCGGTGGAATTAAATTTTCTACTAAATCTTTAATCAAATCGTAAATTCTAAATTTATTTATAATGAAAACATTAAGAGTATTTCCAATCCTTGCGTTACTAATGGCTGTTGCCTCTATTTCTTATGGTCAGAAAGTAAAAGCAGAAACTTTCCAGGTATCGGGTAACTGTGGTATGTGCAAAACAAAAATTGAAAAAGCGGCTAAAGAGGCCGGTGCAAAGGATGCAAGCTGGGATACAGAAACAAAAGTGCTAACGGTAAAATACAACAGTTCATCTACGAACACGGCTAAAATACAACAGAAGATTGCAGAGGTAGGTTATGACAATGCAGGCTTTAAAGCTACTGCTGATTCTTATAACAAATTACACGGATGCTGCAAATATGATAGAGCTGCTGCTACTGAAAAGGCAAGCTGCTGCAGTGATGGAGAAAAGTGTACAGAAGAGCATGGCGATAAGCATGCTGCTAAAGCAGATTGCTGCAAAGATGGCAAATGTTCTATGGCAGGACATGATGGCAAAGATTGCTGCAAAGACGGAAAGAAAATGGATTGCTGCAAAGATGGTAAGTGTACTAAAGAAGGTCATAGCGGAAAAGATTGTTGCAAAACATCACACTAATCACACTTTAAAATTGTGCGTATGCTAAAGCTATTATGTATTGTAGTAGCAGCTGTGCTGTCTATGCAATCAAATGCCCAGTTCAGTAAAGGAACATTACAGGCAACAGGACTTACCTGTGCCATGTGCAGCAATGCTGTTAACAAAGCATTGCAGGCTGTGTCATTTATTGAATCGGTAAAATCGGATATAAAAAACTCTGCTTTTAGTATTGTGTTTAAGCAAAATGCAGAGATAAGCATTGATGCTTTAAAAGATGCAGTGGAAGATGCGGGTTTTTCTATTGGTAATCTCAACCTTACCGGAACATTTGATGGTGTTAAGATTGCAAATGACCAGCATGTAAAGATCGGCAATGCTAACTTTCATTTCCTGGATGTAAAAGAGCAAACATTGAATGGTGAAAGCACCATTACAGTCTTGGACAAGAATTTTGTAACGGCGAAGCAGTTTAAAAAAATAAGTTCGTCATCAAAAATGGCTTGTGTGCAAACAGGAAAAGCAGCGGAATGTTGCAGTAAAGATGGTATAGCTGCTGATGCAAGAGTGTATCATGTAACTATTTAAAAAATACAGCACCACGCTGCAATGCGTGGTGCTTTTAAATTTAACCTATGCGTAACCGTAAATTATTTTTACTGGTTCTTTTTTCTTTTTTCTTTCTTACAACTACACGGGCACAACCCCGCCAGGGAATGCAGGCTTATGAAATTGCATTGCCAACCGTTTCGGGTGATACTATTCGTCTTTCATCATTAAAAGGGAAAGTGGTGTTGCTTGATTTTTGGGCATCCTGGTGTGTTCCATGCCGCCTTTCAAATAGACAGCTAAACAAACTATATCCGAAATATAAAGACAAGGGCTTTGAAATTTTCGCCGTGTCAATGGATAATGAAAAAGCGGATTGGGAAAAAGCAATCAAGAAAGATAAGGTGAGCTGGCTACAGGTAAATGCTCCCGGTGGTTGGGATACTCCCACTGCTTTGCAATGGAGGGTGGAAGCATTGCCTACTTCTTATTTAATAGATAAAAACGGAAACTTGTTAGCCATGGATCTGGAAGGAAAGAATTTGGAGAAAGCGTTGAAGGAACTAATTGATAAATGATCAAATCGATTCTATGAACAAATTCGTTCTTATAATTATTACTTTCTTAACGATACAGGCAAAAGGGCAAGAGCTATACGTTTTTTCTGAGCCGGCCTCAAACATTCCTGCCAATTCATTAAGCGTAAAACTGAAGGAGCATTTTGTGGTGAACGATGAGCGATACAACCGTGCCTCTAATCGTATTATGCCACAGGTAATGTGGGGTGTAAATAAAAACTGGATGGTTCGTTTGGGAGCTTCGTTTTCAAATATGCACACCAGCAATTTCAAGTATGAATCGGTTAATCTATATGCGAAGTATCGTTTTTTATCGAAGGATGAAATACATAAGCACTTCCGCATGGCTGTATTTGGAGATGCAAGTATTACTGAAGCACCTTTTCATTATGATGAAATAACATTGATGGGTGATAAAAGTGGGGTAGAAGCCGGGTTGATCGCTACACAACTTTGGCATAAGCTGGCGGTTTCGGCTACCGTAAGTCATACGCAGGTGTTGGATGAGTCAAGAAATAATAAAGTAATCTATGTGCCATCCCGAAATTACCAGGCAATGAACTATTCGCTATCGGCAGGTTATTTATTATTGCCAAAAGAGTACACCGATTATAAACAGATGAACCTGAACTTGTACACCGAGGTATTAGCTCAGCAAACCCTTGACCGTAAAACACATTATGTGGATCTGGCGCCGGCACTGCAGTTCATCTTCAACAGTAATTTTAAAGTCAATATTGGCTACCGTTTCCAGGTTAGTGGCACTATGGACCGGATGGCTACGGATAGCTGGCAGCTAAGTCTGGAACGTACTTTTCTCAATGCATTCAAGAAGAAATAATACATTTTGACTGAATTTTAGAAGGTAGCTTGAAAATAGCTGCCTTTTTTTATTTGGGACGACCATAGAATTGTTATATTTGCCTAAACATATTTTTAGACAAGACTAAAAAATAGTTTAGATTAAATGAACAATGAATAAGATTTTACTTTTCCTTGGCTTTCTCTTTATCAGCAACCTGCTTCATGCACAACGGGTTGTACATGGGGAAGTGCTGGATGTTGCTACCGGTGAACCTGTGGCTGCTGCTACTGTTTCTACCAGCGATTCAATCCGTTCTGTAGGGTGTAGTGAAAAAGGGAAATTCTCTATTCAGCTTTCCGGCTCCGGATTATTAAACATATCTGCGGTTGGTTATGAAAAAAAATCAGTAACAATTGGTAGTAAAGACCACCTGGTTGTTTTATTGGTATCCACACAAAAAGAATTAGATGCGGTTGTTGTAACCGGTACCATGAAGCCGGTAAAAAAATTAGAAAGCCCTGTTGCAGTTGAAGTGTACACACCACAATTTTTTAAAAAGAATCCAACGCCAAGTATTTTTGAATCGTTGCAAAATATTAATGGTGTTCGTCCGCAATTAAATTGCAGTGTTTGTAATACCGGTGATATTCATATCAACGGATTGGAAGGTCCTTATACCATGATAACTATTGATGGAATGCCTATCGTTAGCAGTCTTGCTTCAGTGTATGGTTTGTTTGGCATACCCACACAATTGATCGACCGTGTAGAGATAGTAAAAGGCCCCGCATCTGGTTTGTATGGTTCAGAAGCAATTGGAGGCTTAATTAACATTATAACTAAATCACCTGATAAAGCTCCATTATTTACCGCCAATTTTATGACTACCAGTTGGCTGGAGCATAATCTTGATTTAGGTGTTAAAATTAAGGTTGGGAAAAGGGCATCTTCACTACTGGGTGTAAACTATTATAATTACCAACAACCTATAGATAAGAATGGCGACCAGTTTACAGATGTAACTTTACAACATCGCATTTCTGTTTTCAATAAATTAAGTTTTGTAAGAAAGAATAACCGGGTAGCAACAATAGCGGGCCGTTATTTTTATGAAGATCGTTGGGGTGGCGAAATGCGATACAATAAAAACTTTCGGGGTACGGATAGTGTGTATGGCGAAAGTATTAATACCAGCCGTTGGGAGTTGATTGGTAATTACCAGTTGCCGGTAAAGGAAAAAATATTTTTCTCTTTTTCAGCCACCGGGCATAACCAGGATTCTTATTACGGAACAATGCCATACCTCGGCAAACAGCGAATTGTTTTTAACCAGTTTACCTGGGATAAACAAGCCGGTGCATCGCATAGTCTTTTAATTGGTGCTGCCGCCCGGTATAATTTTTATGATGATAATTCTACTGCTACATTAGATACATTAACGAAGGCTAATAAGCCTGATAAGTATATTTTGCCGGGTGTGTTTGTACAAGACGAATGGAAGTTGCACAAAAAACATTTGTTGCTGCTGGGCTTACGATACGATTACCATCCTGTTCATAAGGGCATCATCACACCAAGAGTAGCCTGGAAATGGACATTGCCCGGTAAACAAGTATTACGATTGAATGCCGGAACAGGCTTTCGGGTAGTTAGTTTATTTACCGAAGAGCATGCAGCCTTAACTGGTGCAAGAGCTGTTGAAATTAAAGAATCGCTGAACCCTGAAAAGAGCTTCAACACCAACTTGAATTATTCTAAATATTTTAAATGGAACAACACGGCATTAAATATTGATGCATCGGCATGGTATTCCTATTTCAACAACCAGATCATTCCTGATTATGATACAGACCCCAATAAGATCATTTATAGAAATCTTTCTGGTTATGCCGCATCAAAAGGTGCTACAATAAATCTGGAATTAAATATTGGCCATCGTTTTAAAAGTTTAATGGGAATAACGCTTCAGGATGTGGCTAAGTTTGAAAAAGATGATGCCGGCAAAAAAATAAAACAAGAACCAGTGTTGACCGAAAAGTGGAGTGGCACCTGGGCATTAACCTATTCATTTCCTGCTGTTGGATTAACTGTTGATTACACCGGAAATATGTACGGCCCGATGCGGTTGCCACTTTTATCAGCATTGGACCCAAGACCCGCCTATTCTCCCGTATGGAGTATTCAGAATATACAATTCACCAAATTGCTCAACAAAAAAATTGAATTGTTCGGCGGAATAAAAAATTTATTGAACTGGACACCTGCAAAGAATACTCCATTCATCATTGCCCGTTCACATGATCCCTTTGATAAAAAGGTGCAATATGGTACGGATGGAAAAATTCTTGCTACTCCGGAAAATCCGTATGCACTGAGCTTTGATCCGGCATATGTATATGCACCCAACCAGGGGGGCCGTTTTTTTGCGGGAGTAAGATTTACAGTGAAGAAATAATTATTGTTTACATCTACGCCTTCCTAATAATAATTTTATCACCCGTTGGTTGGAATTTTCTGTCAACCCAAATAAGAAACCTCCCTGCACTTCCCACATGGGATGAGTGTAAATATCTATTATCGGTCCCAGCAAATGTTCCTGTAAATTGCCGGGTAAAATATTCTTAAAGGTGCCGAGACCACCGTAATATTCAAAACCTACCCCCACTTTTTGGTTGATAGTGTAAACTGTTTTGAATTGGGGTGAAATGCCTGCTCCTTTTTCATTGCCGGTAAATACAAAATCTATATTTGGGTTAAATGCAAAGTACCAGTTGCCAAAAGTTTTATCAATGATGGGTCTTAGTTCTCCCTGCCATACAAAAGAGGTGGTATCATCGGGACGGAAGAAACCAAACTCCATGGAAAGACTGGCACCTACCTTCCATTTCCAGGAATCAGGAACAGTAACTCTTGGTCTTATCTGGTTCCCTAAATATTGAAAACCGCCGCCTTTGGGTGCAAAGCCAACAAAAGTGTAAAAACCAATCTCGAAATTCTTTCCGAAGCCATGAGTTATTTCCAACGTTTCATTGGTCCATTTTGCTGTTTGCGGATCGGCAAGCAGTTTACTTCCTTTAAAAGTATAATTGGAGTGTAATTCAAAAATGGTCCACTTATGTTGAATAGTGGGAGAAGCATAGACCTGTATTTCATTATCAGCCTGTGCTGAAGAAATAAAAGGACTGAGTATCAGCAGTAGTAAAAAATAGTTTCTCATTGGCAGCATTTAAAGTGTAATCTTATATGTATTTGTGGTTAAAAACAAATTTTTTTCTTCTTTTTCACCCAGTAGATTTGCCTCCCCAAACAAATAACCTATGGAGCTTAAATACTCGCAAAAGATTGCTGCAGAATTAAACGTTAGCCTCAAACAAGTTAGCAGTATTTACGATTTACATACCGAAGGTTCTACCATTCCCTTTATTGCCCGTTACCGCAAAGAAGCCACCGGTAATTTAGATGAAGTGGTGATCGGCAACGTAATTGACCAGGTAAAATATTTTAATGAGTTAGAAAAAAGAAAAGAAACCGTTTTAAAAACAATAGAAGAAGCCGGCAAACTTACACCCGAACTAAAACAACGTATTGATGATTGTGTAAGTGCTACGGAGCTGGAAGATATTTACCTGCCTTATAAACCAAAACGTAAAACCAAAGCTACCGTTGCCATAGAAAAAGGTTTGGAGCCATTAGCTAAAATTTTATTTGGGCAAAATAATACCAACCCGGAGGAAGAAGCTGCAAAATATTTAACCGAACAGGTAAAAGACATTGCCGAAGCATTGCAAGGGGCAAGAGATATAATGGCTGAATGGATTGCTGAAAATGAAGTAGCAAGAAATACCATTCGTAAATTATTTACCGAAGGGGCATTTGTTACTGCAAGAGTGCTTACAACAAAGAAGGATGAAGAAGATGCACAGAAGTACCGGGATTATTTTGAATTTAAAGAGCCATTGGCCCAAAGTCCTTCACATAGAATTTTAGCTATACGACGTGGCGAGAAAGAAGGCTTTCTCATTATGGATATAAATATTGAGAAAGAAGCAGCCGTGGAAGAATTGAAAAGAAAATTCCTCACAGCATCAAACACTGCATCACAACAATTAGGATTGGCTATTGAAGATTCATTTGCCCGGTTATTAAAACCTTCTATCGAAACAGAATTCAGGATGCTGAGCAAAACAAAAGCAGATGAAGAAGCGATAAGAGTGTTTGCAGAAAACCTTCGCCAGTTATTATTAGCATCGCCATTGGGCAGAAAAAGAATAATGGCGATCGATCCCGGTTTCAGAACTGGTTGCAAAGTTGTTTGCCTGGATGAACACGGGGAGTTCTTAAAATACAATACCATTTTCCCGCATGCACCGCAAAACGATTGGAATGGGGCCACACAAGTCATAAAAGAGCTGGTTGCTACGTTTAATATTGAAGCAATTGGGTATGGCAATGGTACGGCCAGCAAAGAAACAGAACAATTAGTAAGAGGAATTGATTTTGGAAAACCCGTTGCGGTTTTCATGGTCAATGAAAGCGGTGCTTCTATTTACTCTGCCAGCGAAGTAGCAAGAGAAGAATTTCCCAATGAAGATGTAACTGTTCGTGGTGCCATCAGTATTGGTAGAAGATTGCTTGATCCTTTAAGTGAATTAGTAAAGATCGATGCAAAAAGTATTGGCGTTGGGCAATACCAGCATGATGTAAACCAGAACCGGTTAAAAGAAGCTCTCGACCAGACCGTAGAAAGCTGTGTGAACTTTGTAGGCGTTGATGTAAACACCGCCAGTAAACATTTGCTGATGTATGTATCGGGACTTAGTTCTACCGTTGCAAAAAATGTAGTAGAGTACAGAACAAAGAATGGCGGATTTAAGAATAGGGAAGAGCTGAAAAAAGTTTCGATGTTGGGGCCGAAAGCATTTGAACAGTGTGCTGGTTTCTTACGAATAGTAAATGCAGCTAATCCTTTGGATAATTCTGCGGTGCATCCGGAGAGTTATCATGTGGTAGAAGCTATGGCAAAGAAAGCCAACAGCAATGTGCCGGAGCTGATACAAAATGCAGAAATAAGAAAACAGCTCAAAGCAAAAGATTTTGTAACGGAAACAATCGGGCAGTTTACCATTGAAGATATTTTAAAGGAGTTAGAAAAACCGGGCCGTGACCCCCGCTCTGCTATTGAAGAATTTCGTTTTGCCGATGGCGTTAGTACCATGGCCGATCTGAAACCGGGTATGAAAGTACCCGGCATTGTTACCAATATTACCAACTTTGGTGCATTTGTAGATGTAGGGGTGAAGCAGGATGGGTTGGTACATATTTCTCATTTGGCCAACCGCTATATCAGCGATCCCAATGAAGCTGTAAAACTCGGACAGAAAGTAATGGCTACCGTAGTGGAAGTAGATATTTCGAGAAAGAGAATTGCCTTGTCGTTGAAAGATGCGCAGTCCGAAAGACCGGAAGTAAAGAAGACAGAAAAGCCAGCTACTATTAAAGCAAAAAAACCTGAACCCATGAATGCTTTCCAGGCGAAGCTGATGGAGTTGAAGAAGAATTTTAAGGAGTGATTGTTTTTTAAGAAGGTAAAAGTTACAATGCGAAACTTTTGGTTTCGCATTTTTATTTTGGCTGTTTTCCTGCATCTATTATTGTTAATGGAAGCAGGCCACCAATAACTAAAGGCCGGGGTGTGTGAATTTTGTCTGTTTCATCTGCAATCGGAATTATATTAATTGGGTGTATAATATAACAAAGTACAGCAGACAACAATAGGATAGTTGAAATTATTATTACAAATAATATCGAATGTTTCCTGTTCATTTTTAGTTTAAATAAATCAACAATGATTAATCAACATATTCCAAAATATCGCCGGGTTGGCAATTCAATGCTTTGCAGATGGCTTCTAGTGTACTAAAACGAACGGCTTTTGCCTTACCGGTTTTTAGTATCGACAAATTTGCCAATGTCAGATCAACTTTTTCAGAAAGCTCATTCAACGACATTTTTCTTTTGGCCATCATTACGTCTAAGTTTACAACTATCGGCATGGTTATACAGTTAATTCGTTTTCAGATTGGATTTCAATTCCTCTTTTAAAAATTTGGGCAATCACAAAAAGTGTAACACTCATGAAGAACCACACATCAGCACCGCCAAGACGTAAATTTTGTGTATCGGGCATTTGTATTCCTTGCTTCTCTAGCCAACTTGTATACCTAACTCCCCATGCAGTAAACAGACCTATACCAAAAGTTGTGTAGGATAGATTAAGAATAAAATGTCTTACTTCATTATTGAATGGTTGAGACAAGCTCAATTTTTTGTTGTGTAGAATTTTTATAATCAGAAAAAATAGGCAAACTTTCAACACGGCTGTAATGCTAATCAGCATTGTTTCTACCAGGAAATGACCACGGTCATAAGCATATAGACCAGACAAATCATTTCCAACCCAAAAATTTTTTGCATTAATTGGGTTTATAACCAATGTATAAAAAGCACTAAATATAGACCCTCCGGCTTCAATACATACTCCAATAAATATTAACCATGTAATCCCTTGCATTATCTTCAAAATCAGCTGTGTACTTATTTTCATAATTGTTCAATTTTAGAACGACTATACAAACATAGATAAATATTTATTTATAAACAATAAATATTTATTTAGATTAGATAAATAATTAACATTGAATAGTTGACTGGTTCTGTAAATTGTTGGATCTTATAGTTTTAGCTCAGTTAAGCTTGTTGATAATCTCAACTATTTTTTTGCGTTTCAATAGTGTGGTTGATAAAAGGCTGCATTTTTATTTCCTTCAATTGGGCATATTTCTTCCTATCTGGTTTTGCTTCTTCAGCAATTTCATATTTCAGTGTTTGATATTGTACTCTTGCTGCTGTATTTTTCAGTAGATGGTCTATGAATAAAATATGTTTTTGTAATTCTTCACTATGTATATGGCAAACATATAAATGATGGGCAATTGAATGGAGTACTTTCTTCTTAGTTGTTTTGGCAGCTCTTTTAATAACTTCCCGTTCAGGTATTCCCTGGTTTCCATTGTGATAATATCCGATCTTTTCTAACCTTGATTTTATTTCTTCAAAATTATCCGGCAGATAATATACTATGTCGATAATAGGTTTAGCCGCAAGGCCAGGGATAGCGGTGCTGCCAATATGTTCTGTAGATATGTTTAAACCAATGAGTGCCTCTTTAAGTAGAGTACTTATTACAGCATAATCAAGCGGCCAGCTTTATTTGTATTGTTGAATTAGCATTAAAATTTATTAGACACCTATTATTAGAAAAAAGAACCAGTAAAGTAGGGAATTATCGGTGTTGAGTGTATATCAGGCAAGGGATTGTTGGGAAAAATAAAATTACTTGTAGTCTGCGATTTTAATTAGTTTTTCAACATTAAGAACAACAATTTTCCTGCCTTTTGTTTCAACAATTTTATCTTCTTTGAACTCAGAAAGGACCCTGGTTATATTTTCTCTTACTGTTCCAACAAGACTAGCTAAATCATCTCTACTCATATTTATTTCTACAGGCATACCCGAATGGAAATTTATTTTATATTTTTCTCTAAGAACTACCAGTTGAAGTGCTAATCGTTCCCGTACTGATTTTTGTGAAAATAAACTGAGGCTGTTTGCAAGTACAGCAAACTCATGGCTTAATGTTTTTAATAGGCGTCTGCTAAATATTTTTGAATGGTTCAAAGTTTCTAAAAAATCTTCTCTGGGTATAAATGCGATCCTGCTTTCTTCCAATGCTGCCGCACTATCAGGATACCGGTCTTCAGAAAGTATTGCATGGTAACCTAATAATTCGCCTTTATTGGCTACATAAATTATTTGCTCCTTGGCATCTTTATCAAGTTTGTATTTCTTTACTTTCCCCTCCACAATATAGAAGATGCCGGAAGGATAAGCTCCTTCTCTAAAAATGATTTCTCCTTTTGCATAAACCTGTTCTGATTTATTAGCTGTTAGCAATTGCAAATCATCTTCAGGCAAATCTGCCAAAACAGAATTGCTTTTAAAATCCCATTTATCTATTGGAAATACGCCTTTGATACTCATGCTAACTACAAAACTACCCTTTAAAAATTGATAAAAATCACTTTTTAAGATGAGAAGTTTTACCGCAATGAGACAATGGGTAAGATAATTTTGTACTATGAATACACAATTAAAAACCTCAAAAGATCTCTATTACACAAAAGATCATGAATGGGTTGATTTTCAGGATACAGTGGCATACATAGGTATTTGCAAATTTAAACTTACAGGCTTTAAACAAATACAGGAAATAAAGTTTAATGAACCAGTGGGTTTTAAAAAGCAAGGAGAGGTTATTGCTTCTGTAAAATATAGTGATTACCTGATTGAAGCACACATGCCAGTAGATGGGAAAGTATTGCAGGTAAATGAAAAATTAATTACTGGTAACCCAAATATATTGTTGGATTGTGCCGAAAGCAGTGCCTGGATTGCTTTAATTGTACCCTCGCTACCACACGAAAGAAAAGATTTACTCCTGCCCAAACAATACCAGATGAATGGGAAAAGTAAATATGCAAAATAATAAACCTTGAAGATGCAAGATTAAAAACATATGCCGTTACTCAAAAAAAGAATTAATACAGAAAACTGGTTTAGCTCTGACGCACAGTTTAACCAACTTTACCCTGCTTCTATTCAGTTGCTGGCACAACGGCACTGGACTCCTTTGGTTGTTGCAAGAAAAGCTGCTAATTTTTTAGCTGCTGAAAGCAATGCAAAAATATTAGATATAGGTAGCGGTGTAGGTAAGTTTTGTTTGGCTGCTGCCAATTACAGGCCTCAAGCTTTTTATTATGGAATTGAGCAGAGAGAGCAACTAATCAATCATGCAGAGGCCGCTAAAGAAATGCTGCAGTATGATAATGTTTTTTTCATGAACGGAAATTTTACACAGTTAGATTTTAGAAAATATGACCACTTTTATTTTTATAATTCATTTTATGAAAATATTGCCGGTACAAGTAAAATAGATAACAGCATTGATTACTCCTTAGAATTATACAATTACTATAATCGCTATTTGTATAAACAATTAGAGCAAAAACCATCTGGAACCAGGCTGGCTTCTTTTCATAGCCTGGAAGATGAAATACCACAAGGCTACCATATTGTAGGTTCTGAAATGAATGATTTGTTAAAATTTTGGATTAAAATTTAAAAGATGAAAATTGATTTTGAATATGAAGCAAGCGAATTGACCGGCGAACTTAAAAGTGCTGATGGCTATTTGGAATGCGAAGCAATGGTTTTAGCAAACATTAAAAAGTACATAGATAAAATATTTCTATAATTTTTATTGAAGGTTATCTTAAAAAACTGAATAAATATCTTGAAGATAAGGCTGTCATAAATAAGGGTAATGCAGATTGTACTAATTATAGGTATGCTGCAGGTTTCTTAAATACAATTATAACCACACCTTACTGGCATAGTTGGATTAAGACTACAGATTAATAAATGATTAAAGAAAATATTTTATGATGAACAATAATGAAAAAGCTAAAAAGCGAAATTTTTTATGGGCAGTTTTTAATCACAAATGTCCTCATTGCAGGGAAGGTAATATGTTTCAGGCAATTAATAACCCAGTCTGATATTATCAGTACAAAATTGAAAAACAATCAGGTTGAGATAGTCGGATTGCGATATGATTTGGATGATTTAAAGGTTACAATCTTAAACCAATAAAATAACTTACTATGTCATTATCATTAGATGAATACAGAAAGAAACTTATAAATAAGATTTTGTTTGCTTCTGCGCAAGAAGATGTTAAGCGTTTTATTGAAACAGCTATTAAAGCCCTGGAGCAAAATAAAGTGAACGGTCATATAATTTCCAGTTTTATTGAAAAAATTATTAGCGACCTGGAATTATTTAGCCCAATAAAAAAAGAGGCACAACAATGGAGCAATATTAAATTGGCAATGATAATTTTCAACAGGATAAAGAACAAAATGCAATCGCCTGTTAATTAAATCTGTTAAGATGTTTAAGCCAAAATTATTTGATACATTAAAAAATTATAATCGTCAGCAACTTGGTAAAGATGTAATAGCTGGTTTAATAGTAGGTATAGTTGCTTTACCACTTGCCATAGCTTTTGCCATTGCCTCTGGGGTTTCCCCGGAAAAAGGATTATATACAGCCGTTATTGCCGGATTTATTATTTCTGCAATGGGTGGCAGCCGTGTACAGATAGGCGGACCCACTGGTGCTTTTATTGTAATTGTGTATGGTATTGTACAAATACACGGAGTTAACGGTTTAATCATTGCCACTTTTATGGCAGGTGTAATGCTTGTTATTATGGGCTTTGCACGGTTGGGTTCGGTAATTAAATTTATTCCGCACCCTTTAATTATAGGATTTACAAGTGGTATAGCCGTTTTTATATTCTCTTCTCAAATGAAAGATTTTTTTGGCTTTAAGATGGGAGCCGTTCCGGCAGATTTTATAGATAAATGGGAAAGTTACATTGAGAGTTTCGGGTCAGTAAATATTTATGCTATGGCAATTGGCGTAGGCACTGTGGCTATTATTTTACTGTGGCCAAAAGTAACGCATAAAATCCCCGGTTCACTTATTGCAATATTGGTTACAACGACAGTTATGCAAATATTACACCTTCCAGTTGATACAATTGGAAGTAGATTTGGAAGTATCCCATCTTCGTTACCAATGCCGGTAATTCCTCCTGTAGATTTTGAAACTATCAAAAATTTAATTCAACCTGCTTTTACTATTGCTTTACTTGGGGGAATTGAATCCCTTTTATCTGCAGTTGTTGCAGACGGCATGATTGGCGGAAACCATAAGTCGAACATGGAATTGATTGCACAGGGAACAGCAAATATTTTTTCTTCCATCTTTGGTGGTATTCCGGCAACCGGTGCAATTGCCCGTACTGCAACCAATGTAAAAAATGGTGGTCGTACTCCTGTTGCGGGAATTGTACATGCTGTAACATTATTACTGATAATGCTTTTTATTGGTAAGTGGGCAGCACTTATACCAATGGCAACCCTGGCGGGTATATTAGTAGTGGTAGCATATCACATGAGTGAGTGGAAAAGTTTTGTTTCTGTATTTAAAGGCCCACGAAGTGATGTGGCTGTTTTGCTGACTACATTTCTGTTAACGGTGTTAGTCGACCTTACAGTTGCTATCGAAATAGGTATGGTATTGGCAGTGTTTCTATTTATGCGTAAAATGATAAAGTTTAGTAATGTAAGTATTTTGACAAACAATATTGATGGCAATGGAAACAAAAAAGATAAAGATGCCATTGTGAATTTTACAATTCCGGAAAATGTAGAAGTGTTTGAAATTACCGGCCCGTTATTCTTTGGTGCTGCATATAAATTTAAAGATGCAATGAGGTTTATTGAAAAGCCCCCAAAAGTGCTTATCATACGAATGAGACAGGTTCCCATTATTGATGCAACAGGAATAAGGACTTTGGAAGAAGTGTATAAGGAATCAAAAAAAAGAGGAACAAAATTAATTTTATCCGAAGTTCACAGTCAGCAGGTCATAAACGAATTACAGGATGCAAGATTGCTTTTTTCAATAGGAAAAGGGAACGTTACAAATACTTTTCAAGAAGCATTGTCAAAAAGTAATGCGTTGATAAAGTATATGGAGATTACCAAAATCAGTCAATAGCTGACTTATTATGATAAATACATATGGTGGTTCAGTTGAAGTTGCCCAGAAAATGTGTTGAACTGGAAAATCTTAAGCCCCACTCCCTCTATAATCTTCCCTCACCGGATTAAACACATCTATCACTTTACAATCTGTAATAGCCACGGCACCATGCGGAACATTGGATGGGATAACATAATACATACCTGCAGTAAGTGGGCAATATTCGCCGCCAATGGTCATATCTAATTTCCCTTCCAGTATATAGGTTATTTGCTCATGCGGATGATGATGCAAGGGCAAATTGCTGCCAGCTTTTATTTCTACCAAACCCAACGTCATGTTGGTTCCATGTGCATAATAACCGGTAAGGCCGGGTGCAAGATCTTTTGCTTTTATATCTTTTATCTTTTGCATTGCTGAAATTTTAATTATGCATAACCAATACCTCTTGCCATTAATCCCGCCACTAACGGAATGATAAGCAGCAATAATAATTCAAAACGAAGTATCCAAAATATTTTTGCCGGAATTTCAATTTCTTCTTCGGGCTTTCCTTTACGTTGTTTGATAAAAAATAGAGTGGGGTAAATAGAGGCGATACCAAGAAGAGCAAATAAACCGAGTTTGAGATGAAAGACCCAGTTAAGGTTATAATAGATAGCTGGTTTTCCATAGCTTCCTAACCAGAGTATAAGACCGGCCGCTAATAATGTTAATGCTGCGAGGCCATATACAGCATCAATTTTTGCCAGTCTGCTTATTTCTGAGCGGCGCATTGTTTTCTTCAACAGCAAATATTCCGCAACAAGGCTGCCCACTATGGTAAATATGCTGATGAAATGTATATAGCGGAGAAAAATTTCTGTTGTCATTTTGAAGTTCGTGTGATATTTGGTTGCGGGTTTATTTACTCATCATTTATTCGTTACCACTAATCATGGCTCTTTTCAAAATAACAAAAATTTCCACCTACCCATTCTTTGTCTTTATTATAACGAACGCCAATCATTTTACCTTTGCTCAACCGTCCTAAGTTATTCGTAGCAACAGGTCTTGCTTCGCCATCTTTCCAGAAATAAAAAATGCGGATCTCCGCTTTGGCAGGTACATCAGGTGTTTCAATTACATCGGCATATTTTACTTTGCGTTGCAGTATCCAGTTCTCGGGGTCGTTTACCTTATCAATATCTGCTTGTGTTACATCTATTATTACGCCTTGCCCCGCAAAAGAGAAAAGAGGTTTTAAAACATAGTTTTCCAGATCCGTTGGCATCTGTTTTATTTCATTTAAATAAAAAGTAGCTGGCACATATGGATGGCGGATCAATGGTAAGGTAAATTTGCTGATGCGATAGAACCAGTTCGGATGCGGACACCATTCTACCTCCAGCTCTTCAAATAATAACTGGCCTTTTTCCTGTACTTCGGCAGATTGTTGTTGCAGATCATCAAAGATCACCCGGTTGTAAATTCTTTTTACTTCGGTTTTCTTGCCCTCATTCAAATAATATAATTTCTTTCCTTCTTTTATCAATTCTGTCAGGCATACTATTTTAATACCCAGGTATTCTTCGGTGCAATAAAAATCAATTTTTGTTTTTTGCTGGTGGGGAAATATTTCCAGCAATATCACATTCTCCGGGTTGTGGCCGGCTACAATAATTTCTTTCAGTAATTGTATATACGTTTCTTTATTGTATCCGTTCAGGTAGCAATCAAAATTTTCCGCCACGGGAAAATGATTTCTGGAAACTTCATCGATCAACACCTCGTAAGCAAACAGGGTAGGGAAGCCCTGCATTTCTATCAGTTGTGGTTCATATTCTCCTTCTTCGTTGATGCAAATACCAAAATCAAATGCAATAAAATGGGTGTGTTCATTTTCTCCATGTACCTGCAAATTTTTTGGAATGGCCTTATTGGTTAGTTCTTTAAAATTGGGGGCTATAATTATATCAACAATACTTTCGCAGGCATCCAGCATTTTTTTAGTAAAATCATGTGGCACATAAATAGGAGTTTCTGCTACTCTAAACTCAATGCCACCGGGATGTGCTGCATTGAGTTCCTTTAAAAAAGCTTCATACTTTTCAGTAGTAAATTGCTTATTGAATTCTTTCCTGATTGCTGCTATCATAATTATTGTTTACTGGGTATCTATAAAATTAAGGCTTTGTAGTATAAAACCATTTACAGGGAATGAAAAAAGCATTCCTTGTATGGAATGCTTTTTGTCTATTCAGTCTTTTGCTATGGGTTAGTTATTAGTTTGAAGCGTTTTTGCTTTCTGCATATTCTTAATAAAGGGCTGGTGTTTTTTTGCAACGATCCACGCCGCTCTGCGGCCTATATTGTTACTGTTGTATTTGATCCACATATAGCCATCTTCACCCCAATCTGTACCCCAGGAGTTTTTCATTAACCAGGCACCTTTATCATCATCCCAGCCTACTAATAAAATAGCATGGTTAGAGGATGGAGAGGCATAATTGCTTTCAAATCCAAAAAATACTCCATTGGTATAGTTTTGAAAAGCACCTGAAACGGTAACACTGGCCGCCACAGGTCCATATTTACAAATAGCTTCTTTTATATCTGCCACCGAGGCAATTAGTGAAGGATCACCAGATGGATGTACCACTCCCCAGTCCGTTGCATAATAACTGGTAGCCGGAGTGCCACCTGCACAAGGCTGGTCTACACCGGCATCTGGCATGGCCGCTTCAGTACCCAGGTTTTTATTGTTATCTACCATCCACTCCATTACTTTATAAGCAAATCCCCCGGTGCAATCTCCATCTACACAGTTCACGGCCTGTTGTTCTGATGCATTAATAAAAGAACCATTTATTTTTTTGTAACTGCTTTCATAAGCACCTACAGCGGAGTAAGCCCAGCAGTTGCCACATTGTTGATTTCGTACCGGTGTTACATAACCCTTTGTTCGGGCATCGTATTTTCTCATGCCAGCTACACAACCGAGTAATTTTATCTTCAATATCTCAACTGCGGCAGGTGTTAATACTCTTGATTTAGTATATAATTTTATACGGTTTACTTCTGCGGCCGGCATTTCTTTTTCACCGGTGATCTGTGCCAGTGTTTTTGAACTTACACCGGTAAAACCCACATTGAATTGTAATTTCTGTTGTACAATAAGCCTGCGTTGTTCTACCAACGCATTTTTTACTACCGCAGGTGCATTTACTTCCCGTAACTCATACTTTGGAGGTAGTTTGATAATGGTGGTAGGTTGCGCCTGTGCACAAAGTGCAAGCAACAAAATAAGAGATGTTGTTAGAAATTTCATGTTTTTTGGTTTTGGTTTAATGTTTATAAAATGGAGTTGATTATTCTGCAACGATGGTTATTTTTTTTTCTTTGTCGGATTTTTCATTTCCTTCCCACGGACGTTTTCGGATAAAGTGAAGAACAGTGCTGCTTTTTTCCAAGGCATGCAAATAAAAAACTTGTGTATCAACACCATCATCTTTTCCTTCAATATTGTTTATGACTACCACGGAGTCAATCGAGATATTTTTTTTATACGATGAATCAATCGGCATCCAGCTATAGCCAGTACCCATAGAGGTGGAGAGCTTAATAGTAAAGCTTTCATTTACTTTTACGTAAACGGTATCAGTTGCTGGGGTTGTACTGTTTTGCTTTGCTGTGTCGCAGCCTGTAAGCAAAAAAAGAATAAGTAGTATTTTCATCTGATTGCTTTTTTAATGCTACCAACCAGACGGATCATGTATACTTTCTTAGAGTAGATTCAGGTTATACAATGCTGTATCATATAACCTGGTGCAAGGTATAGTAATTCCATAGTACGGCATATACCACCTTCGTGTTATTTTTTGCACAGTTTATATTTACCGTACAAACGATAAAGGAAAAATTGTAAATGATTGATAATTAATAAGCGGCTACTTCTGTACCAATAGACTGGTTCAAAAAATTAGGTAGAATATGAGCATAGGTCCAGCTGATCTTATCCGGATCTTCCAAATGCTCCAGCATGTTGCGCAATTTATCTTCGCCGTAATTTTCAATTACTGTTTTTCTTTTCTCTTCTGTTCTCAGGTGCAAACTCATGCCGGGTGCATCTGCTTCCGGGTGAAATTGTGTACCAAACATGTATTCATTAAAACGAATGGCCATAACGGCTCTTTCGTAGGGAACATGCGGCCTGCTTTTTTCTATGCAAAGAATACTGGCTCCCATTTCATTTAATAGATCATGATTGGGTTGTATCACCTGGAAATCACGGCTATCAACTCCGTAGAAAGGATCTTTCAGTCCGTCAAATACAGGGTCTGTTTTTCCGGCATCCAGCATATGGATCGGGAATACACCAAAGGCAGTTGATTTGCGTTTAGAAACTAAACCAACATTAAAGTAGCGGCTGGCTAATTGAAAAGAATGGCAAATAAAGAATACATATTTTTTTTGCTGCTTGGATGGATGATTGTTCCAGCGTTCTATTTTATCCAACCAACGGGTCCATGCAATATCCCAGTCTTCAAAGCGACTGATCAGCGGATCGCCAGGGCCACCACTTGAAATATAAATATCGAAGGAAGTATCTGGAAGTTCATTTTTTAACCGCACATCAAACTCTTCACTTACTATCTGCAGTTCATTTTGTTCCGACCACTCTTTTAAAATGGTGCGGATACAACGCATACCCTGGTTGGCTTTGCCTTCATAGAGATCGAGGATTGCTACTCTTACAGACCTTTTTTCATTAAAAACCATAATTACAAAAGTAATAATAATTTAACGGAGGGGGAGAGCATACGATTGCATGATTCTCCACAATTGTGGATTAATTAATTGAAAATTAAGAGGAATTATGTACCCGGAATAGGAACATAAATACTATAAGTATGCAAAGACGCAAAGCCAAATCTGCGACTTATGTATTTAATCTTTTTGTCCCTGTCTGCCAAGAGGCTGGTTTGCGAGAGGCCCTTACTTTTTCTCATACACTTTCTCACCGCCCACAAATGTTTTCAGCACTTGTATATTTAGAATTTTTTCCGGTGCCCCCTTCATAATATCAGTATCGAGGATAATAAAATCTGCCAGCTTCCCTTTCTCCAAACTGCCTTTTTCATTTTCTTCAAAATTTGATTTCGCTGCCCAGATGGTCATACCCCGCAGCGTTTGTTCTCTGGTCAATGCATTCTCCATCTGATAACCTTCCGCCGGCCATCCTTTCGCATCTTTTCTAACTACGGCCGCATAAAATGTTTTAAAGGTGGAAATATCTTCCACCGGAAAATCGGTGCCCAACGGTAACCAACCATTTTGTTGCAACAATTGATTATAGGCATATGCTCCTTTTACTCTTTCGCTGCCCACTCTGTCGCCAGCCCAATACATATCAGATGTAGCATGGGTAGGTTGCACAGAAGGTATAATGGAGTTTGCACCAAATAAATTAAAATCATTTTGATTAACTACCTGTGCATGTTCAATTCTCCAACGCAGATCGTTTTTACCTTTCAGGTATTTAGCATAAATATTCAGCATCGTTCTGTTGCCGCTATCACCAATAGCATGTGTACACATTTGCCATCCTTTCTGAGAAATATAATTTGCCACAGAATCAAAATGCACCGGATTGCTTAATAAGAAACCATAATGCCCTGCTTTGTCACTGTAAGGTTCCAATAAACAAGCTCCTCTTGAACCCAATGCACCATCGCCATACACTTTAAAACTTCTTACATTTAAGCGATCTGTTTTTATAATGCCATTTTTTTCTAAGTAATCATAGTTTGCTTTTTCATCACTAAGCATTACATACAAACGCATTTTCAATTTATTATTGGCTTGTAGTTTTTTTATGATTTCTACTGCTTCGTAACCAAGGCCGCAATCATCAACAGTAGTTAATCCAACGGCAAAGCAATTTTTTTCGGCGGCTTGTAATGCTGCCTTAAATTGTGCAGACGTTGCAGCAGGAATTTTTGCAGATACTAAATCGACAGCATTATCAATTAAAATCCCGGTGAGTGTTCCTTCCATCTCTTCTACTTCGCCACCCGTTAAAGTGTCACCAGCTTTTACTTCAGCCAGCTCCAATGCTTTTTGATTGGCAACAGCTGCATGTCCATCTACTCTTGTAATTAATACAGGTCTGTCAGGGAATAATTCATTTAATTTTTCATTCATGGGAAACTCTTTTATTTCCCAATCATTCTGATCCCAGCCACGGCCCGTAATCCATCCTTCCGGGTTGGCTGCAGCAAATGTTTTAACTCTCTCTACCACTTCATCCCAACTGGTTGTACCGGTAAGGTCAACCTTTTGCAGACTAAATCCATAATTTACAAAATGTGCATGTGCATCAATAAAGCCAGGATAGATAAATTTTCCTTCTGCATCTAATTTTTCTGAGGCTTCATAGCCTTTTTCCAGATCAGCCATTTTACCTGTAGCTATAATCTTTCCATCTTTCACAGCCATTGCTTCAGCAGTTGTGAAAGAAGAGTCAACCGTATAGATAGTGGCATTATAAACGAGTAAGTCAATCTTTTCTTTTGACGAGCAAGAGAAAAGAACAAGAGACAGTATTGCTATGAGATAATTCTTCATTATTAATTTTTAATTACTAAATAAAGGGGGACGTTTTTTATTATGATCTGTTTTATCCTGGAAGGCTTTAGCAGCAGCTAAGATAGTGGCTTCATCGTATAAATTTCCAATTAATGAAATACTAAGCGGAGCCCCATTTCTGTTAAACCCCATCGGCATACAAACTACCGGGTGGCCGGTAAGATTGGTGATGGCTAATTGCCTGCCTGCAAAGCTTGGTACGATCACCACATCATAATTTTTCATGAAATCATTCATGCCTTTGCATAGATTATAGCGATAACGGTTGGCGTTAATATATTCCACAGCAGGAATCGTTCTGGCAGTTCGAAAAGAATTCGGCCAAAAATCTTTGTCTTGCCGTTCAATCAAATCATCCCGGTTGCTGCGGGTTAGTTCATCAAATGCAGCGGCACTTTCCGCATTTAAAATAAGGCCTACATAATTTACCGGGTACAATGTTGAATCTGGAAATACAACTGGTTTTACATTGGCTCCTAGCGTACGATATACTTCAAGTACTTTCCATTCAGGTGCATCTGCATTCAATCGTTTAAAATAATTTTCTGCATAGGCAATGCGAACTTTTGTCCAGTCTACTTTTCCCGTATAATTAAAAGCATGTTTTACAGCAGAGGGATCATTACCATCTGTACCATTGATGGCATTATAAACCATGGCTGCATCTTCTGCACTCCGGCAGATAGGTCCTACTTTATCGAGACTCCAGCAAAGCACCATAGCGCCAAAGCGACTCACAGTTCCAAAAGTTGGCCGCAAACCAGTAGCACCGCAGCGGGTAGAAGGTGATACAATAGAACCCAACGTTTCTGTGCCTATGGCAAATGGTAGCAGGCCAGCACTAACAGCCGCAGCAGAACCTGCAGAGGAACCGCTGGAACCTTGTAATAAATTCCAGGGATTTTTTGTTTCGCCCCCAAACCATTTATTGTTATACGCTAATGCACCGAGTGAAAGTTTAGCACATAGCACAGCGCCATAACTTTTAAGCATCGTGTACACATACGAGTCAACATCTAAAACCTGGTCTTTATAGGGTGCGGAACCAAATGTTGTTTTATATCCTTTTACGGCAAACAAGTCTTTTAGTCCGTAAGGAATTCCATGTAATGGACCCCGGTAATTACCTTCGCTGATTTCTTTATCGGCCTGTTTAGCTTGCTTCATTGCTAAGTCTTCGGTCAATGTAATTACACATTGAAGCGTATCGCCCCATTTTTTTAAGCGTTCAATGAAAAATTTAGTCAGTTCAACCGAACTTATTTTTTTATTGATGATGAGTGATGCCAGTTGCGGAAGTGAATAAAAAGCCAGTTCATTTTTATTGGCTGGCAACTCCATAGTGTAAGGAATGTTCCAGTTGATCCTGATTTTTTTGGTTGGAATTTTGTATCCTAAGGGAGCCGGGTGAAATGCAAAAGGATAAGGAACATCATTAGCAGGCATAGTGCGGTGCAATTCTTTATATAATTGCAGGTTGCTGTTGATACCGCCTATCATGGAATCAAGTTCCGCTTCAGTAAAATCAAGGTCGTAGAGTTGTACCGTTTGTTGTAACAGCCGGATGGAATCCATTTTTGTTTGAGCCTGTAAGCAAAAAACGAAAAATGAAAACAGGATGCTGAGTAAGATGCGCATATAATCAGTTTTGGGATGCTTGAAATTACAGAAATTAATTCTTTATCTTTCATTACCAAAAAACCAACAAACATGAAAATTTTAAAAACATTACCTGCTGTTATTTTACTAACAGCAAGCTTACTTTCCTGTGGTGGAGATGACAAAAAGGAAACTGAAAAAGAAGGCGAAAAACCTGCAGAAGAAAAGACTGTTACTATAGATTCCGGGCCAGCCACAAAATTAGAAGGAGCCTGGGAAATCAAGAGGGCAGAAGGAAGCATGGGCGACCTGAATGTAGGAACGGTGTATGAGTTCAAAGGCAGTAAATTATCTTTTGGGAAAGATGGTTATACAAATCCCGGAAGTACTTTTGTTACCGACAGTACTTTTAGTTTCCAGGCGGATGGAAACGAACTAAAGTTTATGTACAATTATAAATTTAATGGTGACACACTGGTGGTAGAAATGCAAAACAGTGGTGGCCAGATTTTTCACATGGTGAAGAAATAAGTAATTATATAATAAATAGTAATCTCTGGCTGAAAGGCCGGAGATTTTTTTTTGAAAGTGCTTGTATCAGAAAAAGAACTGCGACACAACTAAAGCCCGAAAGTTTAGTATTATGAGTAACTTGCCTGTAATATCGCTATACAATAATGATGATACCAGGCAAAAGAGAAAAATTCCGGAATAGGCTTCATGAAATAATTTATGAATCAAATACCCTTGCCGGTAAAATTTTTGATGTTTCATTGCTCATATTGATCCTGGCGAGTATTTTAATTGTAATGCTCGATAGTGTTGAGAAATACCATCGTAACTACGGTGATCTCTTTCTTATACTGGAATGGATATTCACTATCATTTTTACGATTGAATATATACTTCGTTTGATCACTATTAAAAAACCCGTCAGATATATATTCAGTTTTTTAGGAATTATCGATCTGCTGGCTATTATTCCCAGCTATCTCAGTATATTTTTCGGCGGTGCACAATCCTTATTAGTGTTGAGAGCATTACGCCTGCTTCGGGTATTCCGGATTTTTAAATTGACCCATTTCCTTACGGAAATGCAATTTCTGGGTATAGCCATTAAAGGAAGTTTAAGAAAGATCAGCATATTCATGATGGTGGTGTTGATGCTGGTGATAATACTCGGTTCAAT
>CAZXMP010000024.1:31388-31836 GCA_964641575.1 uncultured Chitinophaga sp.
TCAATTATGTACCTGGTAGAAAAAGGCGAACATGGATTTTCAAGTATTCCTGACAGTATTTATTGGGCTATTGTTACGATTACTACCGTTGGGTATGGTGACATCTCACCGGTTACGTCGGCGGGCAAATTTGTAGCTAGTATTATAATGCTGATGGGCTATGGTATTATCGCTGTTCCAACAGGTATTGTAACAACAGAGATGGCGTTAGCAGCAAGAAAAAGAGATGAGAAACATGAAGTTTGTCCTAAATGCGGCAAAGAAGGACATGACAGGGATGCATTGTATTGTAAGCGATGTGGTGAGTTGCTATAAACAAGAAGATTATTAATCAAATCTATTTCAAAAAAGCAACAGGCACAAATCACCATTGAAACTAAAGATAAATTGTGCCTGCAAATAATCTACACTCCCGCCAAAAACTGATTTTTTATATACTCAGCAACAG
>CAZXMP010000025.1:0-3736 GCA_964641575.1 uncultured Chitinophaga sp.
ATTTGATAATTTTTCTTTCAAAAAGTATTGTCAAATAAAGTAATAGGTATTTAAAAAGATGCAATTTTTGTGAACCCTGCAGAATTAGAAAATGAAATAACCAGTGCCGATTTTTTGGTCCGCGACTCAGATCCTGATCCCGGAGCTGAAGGTGAAGATCAGGGAGTTGGTACGGAGGACGATTACAATAATGGCAGCAACGAATACATTGGACCAGAATCCACTCCTGTAAAAGATGATGATAATAAAACACCGCCCAAAAAAGATACGGCAACAAAAACACCGATAAAGAAAGAAGACAATAACGATAATAAACCTATAGGTTCCCCAACGCAGGAACCTGAAAAGAAAAAAGGATTGCTGAAAAAAATATTTGGGAAAAAGGATAAACAAAATTAATTACAACACTTACTAATATTAAAAGGGTTTGCAGTGAGCAAACCCTTTTTGCTTAGCGAATCAGCAATCTTTAATTATCTTTCGCTACACAACCAACATCTAATGGATTATATAGCTCTCGCCATAGCACCCGGACTTGCTATTTGTCTTTTTATATTTTACAGAGACGCTTATAACAGGGAGCCGAGATTGAACATGATCGTAAGTTTTCTCCTTGGTGTACTTAGTGTAATTCCTGCTTTTTTCATTGAACGATATTTTTATGATGACTTCAACAATAGTATTGCCGGAATGGCGGTTAAAGCATTTATTGTAGTAGCACTTACTGAAGAAGCCTGCAAATTTTCGGCTCTTCGTCTTTATTCGTACCGGCAAAAAAGTTTTGATGAACCATTGGATGGAATTGTTTACGCCGTAAT
Organism: uncultured Chitinophaga sp.; assembly: GCA_964641575.1. Classification (GTDB taxonomy): domain Bacteria; phylum Bacteroidota; class Bacteroidia; order Chitinophagales; family Chitinophagaceae; genus JJ008. Next base: position 819 of record CAZXMP010000025.1, read on the forward strand.
GGTAAGTATGGGCTTTGCTACGTTGGAAAATATTTTATACGTTACAAGTTCTGCTGCTGAAGGTCGTGGCTACCAGGTTGCATTACTACGTATGTTCTTATCTGTTCCGGCACATGCCACTTTTGGAGTACTGATGGGCTATCATGTAGGCCGTGCAAAATTCAATCCTGCACGCAAAACTGCATTGATGGTTTTGGGTTTATTCTGGGCCACATTTTTTCATGGCACTTATGATGTGTTCTTATTCTGGCAACAATCTCCTTCTATGGAAGATTATATATCCGATATACTATTATTTCTCGGAGCAATTATTTCATTTGTAGTTGCGCTGCGTTTAAGCTGGAAACTTATTTATAAACACCGGGTACTTTCACAACAAACCTATATGCCAACCGCCAGTCTGCGACTTCGGCAGGCAATACAAAAAGATATTCCACTTATCAGAGATCTAAGCCATAAAATTTGGCCTTCTGCCTATGGGGCAATACTATCAGCAGAGCAAATTGACTATATGCTTAAGATGATGTACAGCGAAGAATCATTACTTGGCCAGATGAAGGAAAGACATGAATTTATTATTGTAAATGATGGACAAACTCCGGTAGGTTTTGCTTCTTTCAGTTTAGTGGAGAATGGCATTTACAAATTGCATAAACTATATGTAATGCCACAAAATCAAGGCAAAGGAACCGGCAAATTTGTAATCACTGAAATTCTAAAGGCAATGGTGCGTAAAGGTGGCACAGCACTCCGGTTAAATGTGAACCGGAATAATAAAGCAAAAGAATTTTATGAAAAACTGGGATTTGTTATTATCAATGAAGAAGATATTGATATTGGCAATGGCTATTTTATGAATGATTATGTAATGGAAAGAAAAATGTAAGCTTCTGTAACTTTCTTATCAGTTATCAAGTTTTAATACGCCTTTACAATCCAGATATTTTGTAGGGTCAACCTGTGTTTCAAAATCATACATCAGGAATTCAATTTTTCCGCCGGGTTTTATATTGCCGAGAGCCTGCCCTTGTTTTATACTTTCGTTTCGCTTTACAACCACAGTCTCTAATCCAGTATACCAGAAATAATAATCTTTGCCTTTGTATTTAGAAAAAATTACTACTTCCCATCTATTATTGTCGTCGGGATTTTGCACCACATTTGTTACCCTTGCATTGGCACATGATTTTACCACCGAATCCGGAATACTGGTAAGAACAATACAGAGATCTTCTATATCATATCGTATAACATTTTTAGGAGGAGGAACAACTACTGCCTCATTTAAAGGGCAAGAAATGCGAATGCTATCCGTTTGCGCCACTAGAGCGGATGGCATTACGATAGCCACTAACAGTGCTACTCTAACCAATTGTTGCATACTAATTGTTATCAGGGTTTATGGATACTTAACTTTTTAACCATTTCTGATCGCATCGTATCAGCTCAAAAAATATATTATAAGAAACCGTCAGAGCTAACTTGATGAGCCAAAGTTAGAACTTTTACCCAACAATGAAAGAGGGTCAGGGGATTTTACGCATAAACCAATTGGTGGGTCTGTTTGATAACCCCCATCACAAATATGCTTTGCACATGCCCCATGTTTTCGATCTGGCTCAATTTATTCACATGAAAATCATGATAGGCATTCATATCCTCACACATCACTTTCAGCATAAAATCAAACTCTCCGGAAATGGTGTAACATTCTACTACATCCGGCATTTGTTGAATTGCTTTCACAAATTTTGTACCTGCCGTTTTATTGTGTTCTTTTAATGACACATAGCATATAGCAATCAGGCTTTTCTTTACTTTAGTATGATCCAGCAACGTTGCATACTGCTTAATCACACCATTGGCCTCCATTCGTTTTATCCGTTCATGCACCGGTGTAGTACTAAGGTGTATCGTATCAGCTATTTCTTTCACTGTCATCCTTGCATTTTGCTGCAGTAAATGCAGGATCGAAAGGTCTTTACTATCCAATACAATTTCACCAGTAGCTGATTTTTCTGTTTTAAGTGCTTTTGCCATAGGTAAAAAGTAGATTCAACTTTTAAAATTAATATTAAAGGAGATTCATCCAAATTTACACAATTTTTTAGAATAATATACTATAACAGTATTTTTGTGTTCTAAAAAAATAAATAATGTCAACACTTTCAAAAACATCGATCGATTTCAACCTTGCATATAAGGTTGCTGATATTTCCCTGGCCGAATGGGGACGTAAAGAAATTCGCCTGGCTGAAGCAGAAATGCCCGGTCTTATGGCAATCCGTAAAGAATACGGTCCTTCTCAGCCACTTAAAGGTGCAAGAGTAGCCGGCTGTTTACACATGACCATTCAAACTGCTGTATTAATTGAAACATTAACTGCATTAGGAGCCGAAGTAAAATGGAGCTCTTGCAATATCTTCTCCACACAAGACCATGCTGCTGCTGCAATTGCTGCTGCTGGTATTGGTGTTTTTGCCTGGAAAGGACAAACACAAGCAGAGGCTGACTGGTGTATTGAACAAACATTATTTTTCGGAAGTGCTGACAAGCCTTTGAATATGATATTGGATGATGGTGGTGATTTAACCAATATGGTACTTGATACATATCCTGAATTAATTCAGCATGTAAAAGGTATCTCTGAGGAAACTACTACTGGTGTACATCGCTTATATGAAAGAGTTGCAAAAGGCACATTACCGATGCCTGCTATCAATGTAAACGATTCTGTTACTAAATCTAAATTCGATAACAAATACGGTTGTAAAGAATCACTAGTGGATTCTATCCGCCGTGCTACCGATGTTATGTTGGCTGGTAAAGTAGCAGTAGTGGGTGGATATGGTGATGTGGGTAAAGGTTCTGCTGCTTCTTTAGCTGGTGCCGGTTGCCGTGTTATCGTTACTGAAATT
>CAZXMP010000025.1:3746-8839 GCA_964641575.1 uncultured Chitinophaga sp.
TGATCCTATCTGCGCACTACAAGCTGCAATGGATGGTTTTGAAGTAAAGAAAATGATTGATGCAGTAAAAGAAGCTGATATTGTTGTTACTGCTTCAGGTTGCCGTGATTTGATCACTGGTGAGCATTTCAAAGCAATGAAAGACAAAGCTATCGTTTGTAATATTGGCCACTTTGATATTGAGATTGATATTGCCTGGTTGAATGACAACTACGGTACTACAAAAGACACTATCAAACCACAGGTTGATATTTATAATGTAGATGGAAAAGACATTATTATTCTTGCAGAAGGTCGCCTTGTAAATTTAGGTTGTGCTACTGGTCATCCTTCGTTTGTAATGAGCAACTCTTTCTCAAATCAAACTTTGGCGCAGATAGAATTATGGTTGAACCATAAGAACTACGAGAACAAAGTGTATGTACTGCCTAAGCATTTGGATGAAAAAGTTGCCCGTCTTCACCTGGCTAAAATTGGCGTGGTGTTGGATGAATTGACAACTGCACAAGCTGAATACTTAGGTATCAGCAAAGAAGGACCGTTCAAGTCTGATTTGTACAGATATTAATAACTACTATTTTATTTTTAAAAAAACCATTCGCAAGTTAGCGAATGGTTTTTTTAATTTCTCCTAACGCCAAATTTTTCACTTTAGTAGTATATCTTGCTGGAACTATTTTTGCTGCATACTCAAAAATGAAACAAGCAACCTTAAATATATTTATTTTTCTTCTGTTTTTTTTAGCGGGACTATCTCCGGTATTTTCAAAAAAAAATTACAGCTATTATACTGATAGTATTCAAACTTCTACTCAATCACAAGCAGTTGCCTGGCTGGACAGTGTACAGCGTACAGACTCCAGCAAATATTGGATAAATGTACAACCCGATGTTTTTTTTGATAACCTTAGAGGCTTTGCCACATCACCACTAAAATTTTATGAAGGTCGTACCAATAATTTTTGTGCATATTCTGCATTAACATATTTACCATTAAAAAATGATCCGCTTGGCTTCTGCCAATTTATGTTGAAACTCTACCAGGAAGGAAGAGCCATTTATAACGATGTAAAATTTAAACCGGGCAAAGGGGTTTTGGCAGAAGCGGGTTTGCTAAAATATAAAGGAGCACTTGATTTAAATCCTGCTGCACAAATGTGGTTTCTATGTTTGGCCAACCGGTTTAAAGGTTATCTGAATTTTGTAAACCTGAATTTTGATAAAGGTGATGAAAATACATTGTGGGCATCTACCAATTTCTCCAAGTTCAACAGAATGCTGCGAAAAGTGTGTAGATTAAAAGTACGGGCAAGAGGTACCGATCTTATCCGTCCGTGGATAAAAGATCCGTACAGCCATATTGCAGAACGACTACAAAGAGGCACCGTGTTTCTATATCTCAACAACAAACTTCTATATCGCAAAAAACACACTTCTTCCCGTTTCAGCATTCCTACTCATTATATACTATTACTGGATATTCAAAAAGTGGATGATACGAAGATCAATATTATCTATTGGGATTATGGAATGAAATCATTGCAACAGATATCACCAAAATTATTACGAAAAGCTGTTTTCGGAATTACCTATGCGCCAAATGTAAAATGAAAAATTACCTGCTACATATTATTTCAGCAAGTATCATCCTGGCATCCTGTTCATCCAGCAGAGAACTTACAGCCGATTATTATCGACAAAACGAGGCCATACTCGTTTCCATTAAAGACCGGTACAAGAAAATACACCGTGAGAAACCTTTTTCATTTGAAGTACGGGACAAAAATTATGATGAAGTGGGTATAGAAATTATCACCGACAGCATCCGCTACATTTATCATTTTAATCCGGGTGAAAATAATCTTGCAGATACTTTAAAGGCCTACATGTTTAATGTACCTGAAATGCTTTCTCTTTTTGCTGATATGAAACAAATGCGTTGTACCTGGATCACCAACCTTGATTATTATGAAAGAGGACAAGAGAAGTTCATGGTATTTCTTTCACTACGTCATAACAAGCTCGGCTCAAAACGCAAAGAAAAATATTTTACAGTAGCGTTTTTTGATCAGCCACAATTTTTTGACAATAAAGGAAGATTGCTAGATAAAGAAAAGAGCCGAACCATCCGGAAAATAAACGGCCAGGTTTTCTATAAAATCAATAACAGGGCCTGCTTTACATTATCAGGTACTTTCCGCTAGTTGAATTTTCTTACGCTGTTTGCTGTAAATAGATTGGGAAGCTGAATGAAATTGTGGCCACTTTTTTCTGTTTACCATCAATAGTGAGAGAACCACCTGCCGCAGCTGCCTGCTGCTCTACGGACATAATACTGAAAGCTAATGCATAGCCATTATTGTTATTTCTATCCTGGATGTTGAGGATAACAATATCTCTATACCTGTCGGCACTAACATGAATGTTAGTATTTTTTCCATTTAAAACAACGGCTGTAAGCAGTTCATCAATAACGGGGACTACTTTGTTTTCGTCGGCGGTTATGATCAAATTCCCCGGCAATTCATTTACAACAATTACGTTGTTGCGAAATGCCATTTCCTGTGAACTGCTTACGAACCGGTTTACCAATTGCTGCAATGATAGACCGTTGGTGAAAACTCCGGGTACGGCAGCACTTAGTTGGTTTTTCATAGGATTGAGATTAGAGCTTAACATTAGGAATTGGACACGGATTTCAAAGGATTGGGTTTCTTATAGAAAAAATACTTATTGTTATTTTTCTTGGTGCAAGAACGGAATTTTAGCTGCAATAGAAAATAGTTTATTACACCATTCTGGTGTCATTGCTACAACTACAACCACTTACAAAATTCCTTACAAATACTAAGTGTTTATTTTAATTCCCTGTTACAAGACTTATTTTATCAGGGTTTTTGCATCAGTTACAAGGCAATTAGCCAATAGTACTAATGCGTCTTGTTGCTGCGGAGAAATACTAAGTGTAGTTTCTTTTTTGTTATTACCAGTAAAAACAATATGTGTTATCTTTTGCGTAGTAATTTTCTTCAGCACGGCTGTTGTACTTGCTGCATTTTTAAATATAAAATGAAAAAGCCCTTCACAATTCATAGTACCGCCGTTACGTAAAGTTGTTTTTACTTTTGAACCTTCAAAGTAGATAACTGCTGAAGAATTATTATCATAACACTTATCTGCGCCTGAAATTGAAAATAGCACATCAATTTCTTTGCTATTTGCATCTACAGTTACTGAGCCTCCTGTTACAAAAATGAAACCGGTTGAAAGCAAGGTTTCCTTTGTGTAAGGGTCTGTTTCCTTAATTAATTTGCATTCCTGCGCAGCCGCGGCTGTAGATAAAAACAAGGCGAATAGCAAAACAAGCTTCATATTAGAAATAGTTATGTCTTAAAAATAGTTATTTATTGCTTTGACTTTTGTGAGACGCCTGTTAAAATCAATTAGTTGGAAGCTTAAAAAAGCTTTTTTGGTCTTACATCCAACTCTTTCATCCGTTCGTTTATATACTTACCTTTATAAAGACGGTTTTCTCCTGGCTCTAAACAGAAAGAAGCGATGCTTCGAAAGTTACTTTATACAATACTAATGCTGGTTGCTCTTCCCTCTGCAACCAGAGCCAGCCATATTACCGGAGGGGAAATGTATTATAGACTAGTGGGAGTAAATAACGGGCAGTATCAATATGCCGTAACACTTAGATTATTACAGCGCTGTGGAAGTAATCGGCAGTTTCCTAACCCTACCTGGATTTCAATTTTTGATAAAACAAACGGAACAAGAATAAATGATTTTACCGTTAATATAAGCAGCCAGGACAATATTAGCATCACTAACCCTGATCCCTGCATTACCAACCCTCCGCAAGTTTGTTATGATGTAGCCTATTATAATTTTACAGTTACACTTCCTGCATCCGCAGGTGGGTATATAATTTCAAGCCAGGTCAATTACAGAATTGATGGCATTGATAATCTTGCACCGGGTTCAAGCCAGGTTGGCGCCACATATACTGCCGAAATACCAGGCATAACACCAGTAGCAGATGGTCCTGAAAATAACAGCGCCATTTTTACCGGAAGCGACCTTGTAGTGATTTGTGCTGACAATGATTTTACTTACAGCTTTGCAGCAGAAGATGCTGATGGTGATGAATTGCGTTACTCTTTTTGCGAAGCGTATGCAAGTACAAGTGCTGGTGGCAATTCTACACCTACCGGACCTCCGCCTTTTCCTTCCGTTCCCTATAATCAGCCTTCCTTTTCCAGCACTGCACCGTTAGGTGCTGCTGTTCAGATTAATCCTACCACTGGGCTTGTAACCGGGATTGCTCCAGGTCAGGGAACCTATGTTATTACTGTTTGTGTAGAAGAAATAAGAGACGGAGTAGTAATTGCAAGGCAAAGAAAAGATGTACAAATACAGGTAGCCGATTGCAATATTGCTGCAGCATCACTATTACCTGAATACCTTCTCTGTAAGAATACCCAAACAATTACATTAACCAATCAATCTAACAGCCCACTAATAATTTCTACTGACTGGGAATTTTACAACGACGCAAATGCAAACATTTATTCATTCTCCGGACCCGTTGCGACTTACACTTTCCCAATGATTGGCGTTTATACTGTGAAGTTGGTTATTAACCGTGGTCAACCTTGTACCGATTCAACTACTTCTACTATCAGAGTATTTCCGGGTTTTGTCCCCAATTTTACATCCACCGGTATTTGTCTTACCAAACAAACTATTTTTTTGGATGGCACTACCTCTGTACACGGCACTCCCAATTCATGGCGATGGGACTTTGGAGAACCATCTACCACAACAGATGTATCATCTATACAAAACCCAACCTACACTTATCCTTCAATTGGTGTAAAAAATGTACGATTAATTGCTACCGATACAAGAGGTTGCAGAGATACCATTACCAACGATGTTATTATAATTGACAAACCACCCATTGCGTTAGCATTTAAAGACACATTGATTTGTATTAACGATAATGTGATGTTACAGGCAAGTGGTCTTGGTGTGTTTAGCTGGTTGCCATTGTTAAATATTATTAATCCCAATACATCCTCCCC
>CAZXMP010000025.1:8849-30026 GCA_964641575.1 uncultured Chitinophaga sp.
CCCTACTGTTTCTCCAACTACCACTACTACGTACTATGTCACCTTAAATGAGGATGGTTGTATCAATACAGATTCAGTAAAAGTAAGAGTAGTGAATTTTGTTACGTTACAACCTATGAACGATACGCTTATATGCCGTGGTGATACAATACAATTAAGAACTGTTTCAGATGGTTTACAATTTGCCTGGACACCTGCTTTGCAAATTATAGATGCCACAGTAAAAAGCCCTTTTGCTTTTACCAATACTCAACAAACCAATTACATCGTAACGGCGAGAATTGGAGGATGTACTGCTACGGAAAATGTGGTTGTAAGTACGGTGCCTTATCCATCAGTAAACGCCGGCGAAGATTTTTCTATTTGTTATAATACAGCCGCACAACTAAATGGCTCTACCGATGGAACTTCGTGGAGCTGGTCGCCACCGAACAGGGTAATGAACGCCTCTGTTTTAAACCCTATTGGGTATCCTCCAAGAACAACCGATTATGTGTTGACGGTTTATAATTTATTGAGCGGTTGCCCTAAACCATCAAAAGATACTGTTACTGTTACAGTAAACCCCAAAATGAATGTGTCTGCCGGTAATGATACCGCCGTAATAGCCGGCCAACCTTTACAATTGAATGCAACCGGCGCTGTAGCTTATCAATGGTCGCCCCAGGGGGTGCTTTCTGCTACTAATATTCCAAACCCAGTGGCAATATTCTCCATTAGTAGTGAAGACACCCGTTACAAAGTGGTTGGTTTTAGCGAAGAAGGTTGCCGTGACTCTGCATTTATCAATATAAAAGTTTATAAAACACCGCCTACTATTTTTGTTCCTACGGGTTTTACACCCAATAATGATGGGCTCAATGATGTTGTTCGCCCGATTGCCGTTGGCATAAGATCCATTGAATACTTTAGCATCTATAACCGCTGGGGACAGCTACTCTTTACTACCCGTATAAATGGACAAGGTTGGGATGGAAAAGTAAATGGCCAACTGCAAGCCACCAATACTTTTGTGTGGGTAGTAAAAGCTATCGACTATACCGGAGCCGCTTATTTCCAAAAAGGAGTTGTTACGCTTATAAAATAATCACAACTTATAATTCTTGTTGTACCGTTTCTCTATTTTATCAATAATCAATTTTTGGGTAGTGTCTCAGTTTGAAAATAAATAAAGTTGTTGAGTATCAATGCTTGACCGAATAAGCATCTAATTTATTACCTTTGTCTTACTATGGCAAAGAAAAAACTACTCCCTAAAGATACCAACAAGAAAGCCAAATCAGTAGTAGATATGGCTACTGGTGAAGATGCAGAAACTACACTTGATGGAAAGAATGCAGCAGCAGTAGCATTAGGTCGTAAAGGTGGGTTGAAAGGCGGCAAAGCAAGAGCGGCAGCGCTTACCCCAAAGAGACGTAAAGAGATAGCTAAGAAAGCAGCAGCAGCACGATGGGGAACTAAAGAGGATTAGCAAGTTCAGGTTGCTTGAATTTTGAAGCATTCCAGAAATACAAAAGTGTAGTCAAGCATCCTATTATCAAAAATGCGTTCTGCCAAATTGCTTGCGTATTCTTTGCTTTCAAATAAGAATACAAATCCTTCGAGATGCTATTTCTATTAGGATTAAATCCGTAATCTGTAACGCTATACGGTTTGTAAGAAGCAGCTATTTCTTTACTCTCTTTAAGTGTTTTGTTAAGTTCTATTCCTGAATAGACCAATCCGGCAACACACAAAACACATAAGATATAGGTATAAATATCGGTTCTCCGTTGTTTTAATGGTTCGGTTAACGGGGTTGAAAATGCTGCTATTATCCAGCCGACAACAAACGTAAATCCCACTCCAAAAAAGAAAGTATAGCGAGAGCCAATATGCTTTTTTGAGCCAATTGTAAAAGCAACGATTAGGCTAAGGATAATATTTGCAAATGGGAAAAGGTATTGCCACTCCATTCTTAAAAGTAAGGGTTTTCGCACTTTTATAAAAATGCTTTTACGGTCAAGCAAAAGTGTTATTTTCAGGGGTATAAAAACTATTAAAATTGGTATTCCCTCGAATAAATAACGGGTTAAACGCTACCCTTGTCTACTACGATTTAAGGCACATTTGTAATACTGTTGGCGTTTTGTCAGGCAAATTAACAATGGCTAAAGTGGTTGATAAAAATGGGAAAGAAATACCGCCATTTGATGAAATTGTTTTTTTGCTTCATGCGCAATTAGAAGAGGAGATACAGCAAATAATTAACCTTAATTACCCCCATGTTAGAAACATGGTTTTAGAAAACTTACGTGAATTTATTAATGCCCCACTTATAAAGTCAGTACAAAAAGAGCAAATCACTAAACTTCTCGTAGATTTTAATGCTTCTGAAGAAGAAAGATTATTAACTAAGCATCCTAACGGATTTTCATTAGGTGCAGACCCAGATTTTTTACCGGATTATTTTATTATAGTTGAAAAAGCATTGAATAACCTCAAGAGAATAATTAACAAGTATCTAAGGCTTAATGATACAGGTAAACTTCCAGTTTATCAACCGGAAAGCTACCTGCCACAAAATGTGCAAGCAGTTATTGAAGATGACAGCAGCAAAAAATTAAACGTAAACATGACAGGGCAGCAGTTAGCCTTTTTATTTCAGTTATTAGATGACGGCGAGGCGCTGAAATACGATGATAAAAAGGATATGCAGAAGTTCTTATTTGAAAACGTAGAAGTCAAAACTAAACTGACTGGCTTTAAATATTTTCAAAACAAATTCACCGATATAGACCCGGCGGCGAAAAAATATATAGCAGATTTATTAGCCCAAATGCAAAAAGATTTCCGAAAATATTAATTACTGAAACCCTTACCTGTAAAGGGTTTAAAGGCTTGCTACCACCGTGCCGCCACCCTACACCACCTTCAACACCTTCATTTTTTCATTCACTTTACACTTTAAATAAAGAAAGCCCCTTGTGTGGGGCTTCTTAAAACAATTTTAGCGGGACATCTCTCTGGGAGGCGGGGCGAGATTAGAGACCTTCCCCGAACGGTTCGATTCCGTTATGTTCCACCATTTGAGGCACAAAGATAGTAAACCTGTAAATGAGTAAAAATAAATATTATTAAATGCTTGACCGGTCAAGCATAATGTACTATCTTTGATTTATGAATAAGTTACCATTAGAAAAAAGAGTGCAATTAATCCGCTTGTTAGTAGAAGGCAATAGTTTGCGTTCTTGCTCAAGGATTGTAGATGTAAGTATCAATACAGTTACAAAATTATTAGTAGATGTTGGTATTGCTTGTTGGGAGTTTCACGATAAAAATGTTGTAAATGTAAATAGCAAACGTATTCAATGTGATGAAATTTGGAGTTTTGTATATAGTAAAGAAAAGAACAAACCAGAAGGGATGGAAAATGCAGGTGATGTATGGACATGGACGGCAATTGATGCGGATAGTAAATTAATTGTTTCATGGAACATTGGTAATAGAGATGCAGATTGTGCTAATACATTTATGCACGATGTAGCAGAAAGGGTTAAAGGATATGTACAATTAACCACAGACGGCCACCATGCTTATCTAAATGCAGTTGGTGAGGCTTTCGGTGATAACATAGACTTTGCTCAACTCGTCAAGTTGTACGGTAAAGAAGGGGAAGGCAAAACAGCAGAAAAAAAATACTCTCCGTCAAGATTTACTGGCTCTAAAAAAACAGTTGTTAGCGGCAACCCTGACGAGCAACATATATCTACAAGCTATGTGGAACGTCAAAACTTAACTATGAGAATGCACATGAGAAGATTTACCAGATTAACGAACGGCTTTAGTAAGAAGATAGAAAACCATTGCTATGCTATTGCGTTGCATTTTATGTATTACAATTGGGTAAAGCAACATAAGACTTTAAGAGTAACTCCGGCAATGGCAGCAGGGCTAACTAAAAGGTTTATGAGTATTGAGGATATTGCTAACTTAGTGCAGATAGAAGCACCGAAAACAAGAGGTAATTATAAAAAGAAAACAGTTGCTTAATATATGGAATGGAAACGTATAGAACTCAAATTCAGCCCACTCAAGATAAGCAAGCAGTTTTATACTGATAGGGCTACATTAAGCAAAAAAAAGCTTTTGCATGAAGTAGATGCCATGCCATCCTACGGGACAATTCCAAATTACCCTCCCGCCATTAAATTAAAATGGTTCTTTGTAATTAAGGAGAATGATAAGGTAATGGTGCAACTGGATGCAGACGATACTTTCCAAATTATGGGCATTAATGAGTACAAAACGAACAGCGGCAAAGAAACATTAAGAGAAATGATTAACAACTCGTATAAAGAAGTATTTAAAACCTACGAATTAGCCAAAAACCAACTCCAAATTATTACTCCCGTCCCCCAACTGAAAGAGTGGGATGCAGATTCGGTTCTAATTGCAGTAGAACAACTTCTTGACAAGTCACTTTAACTTTCTTGCCTTTTACCCATTTATATTTAGGTGCTTGAGAGGTCTTTTTTTGGGAAATAGTTTTGCTGGACATATACAAAAGATTTAATTTTATACTGTCCTGAAAGGGGATAAAAATATTAAGATATAGCCTGCTACCAACAGGCTATTATTATTTGTAAAGGTAATTATATTTTTAAATGAATAGTTATCAAAAAGGCGGGGTTGTGTATTGGTGGCTTTTGTGCTTAGCTGTGATAATACTTTTGCTTGGGAAACTTATAGGATGCCGAGGCTGGAATATTCCCGGCTAAAATTTCAAACTGAGACACTACCAATTTTTGTAAGGGAACTTATCCCCAAAAAATAGTATTAGCATACTAATTGATGAGTATTCTGTCCAAAAATCAATAGGCTATGCAAGTAAGATTTGTGAAGATGATACAGTTTTCCCGGCAATTTAAAGCAGGCGACAGGCAACGGGAGTTTAATTTCAGAAAATTAAACAGCCCGGATAGTGGAGCGTTTAGCGTAAATGTTAGTGATGAAAGAGGCAACCGCATTCTTTTTACCATGGAGAAAAAAGAGACAGAATGGAAAATAATGCCAGCCCAATTACCCCAATGGATATTAATAAGCGAAAGCAACCTGCACGAAGTAATAGAAGATGAGCTTTCGAAGAATGATCAATTCCAGAGCAGAATGTAAGTTATAAGGAATTTAGCCTTTGGCGAGCCCAATAAACAGGAAGCTTGCGACCCATAATTTGCATCGCAAGCTTCTCTCTATTTTTAGCCTTATAATTTCACGGCTGTGCCGGTAGCAATTACCATTAACATACTGCCTCCGCTCCCGATCGTTTCAAAATCAAGGTCAACACCCAAAATGCCGTTAGCACCCATTGCCTGTGCTTTTTCTGCTAACTCCCGCAGTGCATCTTCTTTGGCTTGCTCTAACACTTTTTCATAGGTTTTACTTCTGCCACCAAAAACATCCCGCAGGCCGGCAAAAATATCTTTGAAGATATTGGCACCAATGATACTTTGTGCATTGATAACACCGAGGTATTCTTGTACGGGTCTTCCGTCTACCGAACTTGTTGTTGTAATAAGCATGTGGTTATTGTTTTAATTTTTCAAAAATAGCTTTTAGTTGTTCATTTTCCTTTACGGTAATATTTTTTGATGCTTCTTTAATATAGCCGATGCGATTGTCGATATCAGGATGACTGCCCAAAAACTCCGGGAGTGCGGAGCCGGGAGATGCCTGTTTTAAATTTTCAAACAAGTCAACAAATCCCTGCGGATCGATATTTCTTTGCGAAAGAATATTAAGCCCATCCATGTCTGCTTCTTTCTCTAACCTCCGGGAATACTTTAATGATTTAAGATTGTCCGCATGATCTACCAATACAGAGGTAACTGTTCCAAAGCGACCAAATAATAAACCCAAAAATACTTTTGAGCCCAATCTTCTGAAAATAGATTTAGTTGAGTGTTTATTATTTACATGTGTGAATTCATGACTTAATAAAGCTGCCAGTTCCGGATATGAGTTGATCTGTTTTAGCAGGGCACTATAAATAACAATGCGACCACCGGGCAAAGCAAAAGCATTAACCACATTATCATTCACCACGGTAATTCGTATACTGTACGCTGTAGGAACATCCATTGCTCCGAAAAATTCATTCACGATATAACTGGCAGTTGTGTCCTCATTGCCGGAAAGACCCATTGCATCATAAGCCGCATCGCCCAATTGTTTTTCTGTTGCAGTAGAAATTTTACCCGCCATTTTTTCTGCTAGCCAGGGAACAATTAGCAGGTAGAGCAAAAATAATAACCCCAGAATTCCAATTAAAAGAGCTCCGTTTCTTATCCATTCTTTTCCACTACTTTTTTGATGCCAGGGTTTTTTTTGTTCAGCCTGCAGGGACTGAATAAAATTTGCTGCATCGTTTCCTTCAATCAGCAGTTCTGCACCCGGATATTTATTATTACGAAGTTTGGATGACTGGCGGCCAAAATCAAAACTGGCTTCCACATCTTTCAGCAGCCAGCTTTCCATAGCATTGCTCCCATCTGTCCTTTTGTATCCAATGCTCAGGTTCTTATCAAAAACCAGGATGGTTGACTCAAAAGGTATACTACCAGAAATAAAATAATTGCCAAAATAGCTTTTCATCAATAACTATTATTTATCCTGTTAAAGATAATTAATAAAGCCAGCCGGTACTACAGAAATCGGTGAATAACCTTTCTTTTACATTGTATTTTCCAAAAAAATAAAACTTTTACCAGCTTAATTTGTTTATCAAATAATTCATTCAAAACCTAAATCATTCAACTTGGTAAAGGCATATAATTTTCTGGCAGCGTGGCAACTATTTCCTGAAAAGGGCTCCTATGAAATGGGGGAAAGACCCAAAAGTGGTATTTATAAAATAGAAGCAATTGCTGATACAAAAGATTTAAACATATACCACAACTGGGTTTCGCTGGAAAACAAGGCTTATGCTTCAGCCTATAAAATAAATGCTGATGGCGGAGTAAACGATTTTGAAAAATTAGAAGTGGCTGAAAAAGTACAGGCCAGTTTCCCGGATAGCATCAGCTTTGAAATTCATTTTTATAAAAAAGGAGAAGTAGTGCTGCATGTATTGCACGAAATATTACCGAACGGATATTTAAAAATTACACAGCAGGGAATTAATAACGAAGGAACATCTTATATTAATGCGGAGATTTATCACAAACAATTAAGTGTGCTACCTTATTCTGCATCTGTATCGGGTGCGGTTATAAAAGCAACGGAAGAGGGAGTGATAAAACATAAGGCACTTACGGCCATGGAAGAGCAAACAAATATGCAGCTTGAACAAATCCGTAAGCAGATAGAATTATTGGCACTCCAGGCCCATGAAATACAAAAGAGAAAAGATTTATCACTTAGTATTTACAGTGCTAAACTTTCTTTTAAACCCAATATAGGGCAGACTTATTATCTCTATCAAAAACAGGACGACACCCACTTACTCTCCCTGGTATCTCCAAAAGAATGGGGGCCATCGGGACCTTTTAAAAAATTTGTAGCTGCCGTACAATTGCTGGCCGACCATACATGGAAAGAGCTATAGGAATTGTATTTTTGTTGCATGACTAAACTTTCTGTCAACATCAACAAATTTGCAACGCTGCGCAACTCGAGGGGTGGCAACAATCCCGATGTTATAAAAGCAGCTATAGATGTACAACGTTTTGGTGGAGATGGCGTAACCGTACATCCAAGACCGGACGAACGCCATATCCGCTACGAAGATGTAAGGCAGATAAAAAAAATAATTACAACTGAATTTAATATTGAAGGCAATTGTACCGAGCAAAAATTTGTTGACCTAGTGCTGGAAACAAAACCTGATCAGGTAACATTAGTACCTGATACGTTGGGACAAATAACATCTGATCATGGATGGGATACGATTAAGAATAAAGTTTATTTAAAAAACATTATTGCTGTATTTAAAAATGCTGGCATCAGAGTCTCCATTTTTGTTGACCCTGATATAGCCATGGTAGAAGGTGCCGCTGCAACGGGTACGGATAGGATTGAATTATATACAGAAGGATATGCGAGGGAGTTCGGAGTTCGGAGTTTGGAGTCAGGAGTCGGGAGCCGTGAGTCAGCAGTGAAACCTTATATAAATGCTGCACTTAAAGCAAAGGAGTTAGGATTGGGATTAAACGCCGGACATGATCTTGATCTGCAAAATTTGAAATTTTTTAAACAACATATTCCGTGGTTGGATGAAGTGAGTATTGGACATGCCTTAGTTTGTGATGCTTTGTATTTGGGGTTTGAAAATGCGGTGCAGTTGTATAAAAGGCAGTTAGGATGAAATTTGAAAAATTCCATTTTATAAAAAAAATGACCTGTAATTTTAAACTATGAGCCAGATAAAACTTTTCTTTATAACAATCCTATTCCCTCTATTTACTCTTGGGCAAACGAAATCAGTTTTAATAGAATTCCAAATACATGAGTTTGTTTATTTGAAGGATACAGCAAATCTGATATTATCGAAAGAGATTAAAGTACAGAAACTTGGATGTACAGACATAATTAGCATCGGAAATATTAAGAATAATGAATTTGCAATTCAAATCGAAACTGCTATTAGTTTGATTGGCAAAACAGAACGACTTGTAGTTGGAATGGCTTTTTATATGAAAAAAAAGGGGAAATGGGAAATGATGCGAGACCCAAGCTACCGTGAATATGTTTTTTATGGATCCAGCAATGAAAATAATTTTCAAGACGCTTCACATAGTTTTGGGGACGAATTTGAAATTCAATATTCTGAACGTTATACATTGATTAAATAGTCACCAATAACATTCTATTAAAAACTAGTTGACTTAATATCAATAACTAGATAAAATTGATTGCGTTTGCTAAATTCTCGCCCTACCTCAATCCTCCATCATAACAAAAGCACCCCAATAAAAAGGTTCTTTATATTTTGTCATTAATTGCTGTTGGGCTTGCTTAAATGCTTTTTGTTTATCGCCGGATTTTACCCAGTTGGTATAAAAATTATTCATGAGTTGCTGGGTGGCGGCATCATCCACTTTCCATAAACTCATGATCAATGCCTGTGCTCCGGCTACTAAAAATGCCCGTTGCAAACCATATACTCCTTCGCCGGCTCTTACTTCGCCTAATGCAGTTTCGCAGGCACTCAATACAACAAGATTGGTTCCTTTTAAGTCAAGGTTCATAGCTTCGTAAGATGTAATAATGCCGTTGCTGTTATTATCAAGACTGGGGATTATTTTATCTGCTTCCGATGCACCAGTAAGCATTAACCCCGAACGCAGTAATACATTATCTTTTGCATAATCTGCATGTACCCCAATTGGCCAGCTTGCTTTTTCTACATCCTTTAAAAAATAGCCATGCGTAGCAATGTGCAGAATGGAATTTTTTTGTGAGGACTTTAAGTTGGCTTCTGTTGCATCCCCTTGTGTAAGTTCCGCTACTGTATAGCCGGAGGACTTCAATACTTTATTGATACCTACCACTTCTGTTTTGGTAGCGGGTAGTTGTGGGATTTTGGCAGAACCATAATCAGGAAAACCAATCAATGTTGCTTTTTTACCTGCGGAGTTAGTAGATTGTTTCTCTTTACCAGTTAAATCTCTTGAATTTCCGAGCAACACGATGTCATACTGATTCAATAAAAAATCCCCACCTGCTTTCTTTAAGGTGTAAAGATTAACCTGGTTATACACTCCATCTAATGATACATATATTTTTTTCTTCCCTTTTAGTTCCGTTTCTAACGGTGCCCAGAAATGGTTGTAAGATTGCTCATCGTTTATTTTATTCTTCATAGACATTCGGTATGTTTTGGAATGTTTGCCTTCCATATCAGTACCGTTGTCCATGATCACCATTTTTGGTGCTGTATTATTTTTTGCTGCAATCAATGCGATGTATCTGCAATCAGTTGTAAATACCTGGTCGAAATTAAGCAGCCGGATAAACTCAATAGCTGCTTCATCGGGTTTTAATTCCTTTTGTATTTCACCGTACGTTGTTTTTGATGTAAAATAAAACTGGGCAAAATCTTTGGAGCTTTGCGAAAGTTTTTTCTCCATTGCATTGGTAGCTTTTTCCAACGAATCAAGATTAACACCTTGCTCAAGTAGGTCTTCTTTGGAATAAGCATATAAAGTGGTCAGTTGTTCCTTTTGGTCGATCCAGGCAGTATAATCATTGATCAAATGTTCATTACCGCTGTTCAAAATTCCTGCACTTACTTTGCGGGTTGAACTTATTAAAAGTCCTTTGGTAGCAATATGATATTCGTACAGATCAAAAATTACTTGCTTATTCACAGTAACAGCATCTACAGCAAAATTGTAAAAGCGTTGAAACCGGGGAGAAAGTATATCCCAATACTTGGTCTTCTCTGCTTCACTCATTGGTGGAAAAAATTTGTTGATAAAATCAAGCGACTTTTCCATTACTTCATGATAAACAGTGTACGCCTTGTCTAACTCATTTTTCTTCCAGTGTAAAATGGCGATGTCCTCCTGCGATTGTACATAGAGCGGATGAACCGTTCCTAGTGTTTCCTCCCGGGTTTTTAAAGCTGCTTGCAATAGAGGCTCCGCCTCTGCATATCTTGCTTTGTAGCGATAATAGTTACCGAGGTCACTGATAACTTTTGCATACGCCGGGCTATTTTCTCCATAACTGGTTTTATAAATCTCAGCCGACCGTTTTAGCATATCTTCTACCCTATCTTCCCGTTTCATCAACATGGCAAGAATAGCTACATTGTTTAGCAGGTTGGCATGCTCTGGTTTTCCTTTTTCCACTCGTTTTTCTAGTCCCAGGTAAATTTTTTCTGCTTCCGTATATTTTTCCATTTGCTGGTATAGCAAAGCAAGGTTGGAGTAAAACTTCAGTAAATGTTTTGCCTTGCTGCCTTCCTTCTTTATTGCAATGGCAATAGCGGCTTCCAGGTTCTTAACAGCTTCGGGCAAACGGCCCATGGATTGAAATAGTATGGCCTGGTTATTAAGAATTAATGCATACGGTATTTCATTGTCCTGCTTATTCGTTTTTACGATAGCAAGTGCTTCGCTGAATTCTTTTTCAGATTCATTGTATTGTCCCAGATTATAATGCAACACCGCATAGTTGTTTGTAGAGGCGGCTACACTCATGTTCTCTGCACCTAATCGTTCTTCTCTTAACTGCAAGGCTTGTACGGTATATTTTTCTGCCTGTAAAAAACGTCCCATGGATGTATAAAGTAATCCCTGGCTGGAAATAGTTTTTACATAGCCTAAGTCGCTGCTTAAACCGGCCCTCTCAAAATAATCCCTGGCGGAGTTCAATCTTTTTTCTGCATATACAAACCGGCCAGTGGCATAGCCGGATTGTCCTAATTGTAAATTGAGTCTTGCATTTTCTTCATCATTCAAATCGGCATCTTTAACCAATGAATTAGCGATACTGCTCAACCGTAAAAACTTTGCACCAAACTCGCCTCGACCCTGTCCGCCAAACAGGCCAGAGTTATCGCTTAATAGAATGGCATAATCAATATCCGTGGAGTCAAAGCCGGCCTTAAAATCATCGAGTTCTTTATACGCTGTTTCTCTTGCTTTTGCTTTGGCATTGTATTTTGCTTCGTTGGCTTCGCTTTTTCCCTGATTAACGGCTTTATCTTTTAATCTTTTTAAAATTTGTGCAGAGGATTGTTGGGCTACGAGAAATAGCAGAGAAATGAAAAGAATTTTCATACCTGATTTTTTGGATGTTAAGGTTTTGTGGGTTCAAGTTACAGTAATAATTTTTAAATATGAATGCCTTATATCATTTACAACAGCAACTCATCCTGCACATGCTTCACTTGTAACAATGCTGTAAACAGGTTATTTTAATTAGTAGCTTGACTATTCAAAAACTACCGGCATGAAAAAAAAATTAACTGCTCTGGTTGGTATCCTTTTGTCAGCCAGCTCATTTGCCCAAATACCGTTGACAGTTGCGCCAAGTGGCGGAAATAAAAAAGCTTCGGTTAGCGAACGCATTGGATTAACAGATGTTATGATTAGTTATGATCGTCCCGCCGTAAAAGGCCGGGATGGAAAAGTATGGGGCGAACTGGTTCCTGTTGGATTTACTGATCCCGGATTTGGCAGCAGTAAATCTGCTCCCTGGCGGGCCGGTGCAAACGAGAATACTACGTTCAAATTTACCAGTGATGTAAAAATTCAAGGACAAATATTACCTGCAGGCAAGTATGGTTTCTTTATAGCGTATGGCCGGGAGGAATGTACGCTGATCTTCTCCAAAAATTCTACCTCCTGGGGACATTATTTTTATACCGAAGCCGAAGATGCATTGCGGGTAAAAGTAAAACCACAGGCGTTGGATAAATCTGTGGAGTGGTTGAAATATGAATTTATGAACGAGACAGAAAATACCGCTACTGTGGCTTTGCAGTGGGAAAAACTCTCGATTCCTTTTACTATTGAAGTGGATTATGTAAAAGATCAACTGGAATCTTTTCGCAAAGAATTAAGAACGGAGAATGGTTTTATCTGGCAGAGTTGGGACCAGGCTGCTGCGTGGTGCCTGCAACGAAATGTAAATCTCAATGAGGCCTTGTTATGGGCAGATACTGCATCCAGTGCCATATTTGGTGGCGACAAAGCATTTATTGCATGGAGCAATAAAGCGCAGCTTCAGGAAAAATTAGGTAAGAATGAGGAAGCCGCTGCAACAATGAAAACAGCTATGGCTTTTGCCAATATGAATGAGATACATCAATATGGTCGTCGCTTATTACAACAGAAAAAAACAAAAGAGGCATTAGAAATTTTCAAACTCAATTTTACTAAAAACCCTAACCAGTTTACTCCGTTGGTAGGATTAGTAAGAGGGTATTCTGCTGTTGCTGATTATAAAAACGCATTAAAGTATGCGAATCTTGCCCTGCCTCTTGCACCAAACGAATTAAATAAAACAAGTGTGGCAGCCATGATAGAGAAATTGAAAGAGGGAAAAGATGTGAACTAAGAGCCCCCTGAGAAGGAGAGTTTTTTGATTTCAGGATTTGAAAGGAACTTTAAAATAATAAAGCCATCCGCTGGGTAGTGGATGGCTTTATTTATTGAATTATTTAAATGAAAGTATTAAAACCCTTTTGTGTCGCATCCTAAAATTTCACACAGCTTCGCTTCTAACTCGGGGCCACGAAGATTTTTTGCTACAATTTTTCCTTCCGGGTCAACTAAGAAATTCTGTGGTATTCCTTTTACTTTATACAATTGTGCTGCCGCATTATTCCAAAATTGCAGGTCGCTTACCTGTGTCCATGTTAATTTATCGGTATGAATGGCTTCTAACCATTTTTCCTTTTGCCCGGGCCTGTCAAGCGATACACCTAACACAGTGAAATTTTTCTTATTGAATTTATTAAAGTTCTCTACCACATTGGGGTTTTCATCCCGGCAGGGACGGCACCAACTAGCCCAAAAATCTACCAATACATATTTGCCACGGAATGATGAAAGTGAAACGGGAACTCCTGTGGTATCGGGCTGTGTAAAATCAAGCGACTGTGTACCTACAGCGCCAATTTTAGATTCAGCAATAAATTCTTGCAATTGTTTTCCTGATTCTGAATTGCGAACATTTGCGTCCAATTTGTTAAACCTCGTTTCCAACAATATGGGATCTTCATTAAACTGGTAAGTTGCATTTAATACAAATGGAGTAATACCAGATTTTGGGTTGCCGTTAATGAACTTATCGATTTCGTTCTGAATATTTTGTTGCGCTGTAGTGTAAGTTGTCATCAGCCCGTCTCTTTCCACTCCCGGCATTGTATTATTGATTGTATTGGCAAGAGCACTTAGTTGCTGTGCTAATGGCATAAAGGCTGCAATAAAAGCAGTAAACTCTGTATGCGATTTAGAGTTTTCTACTTTATGTTTACCGGGCTCTTTTTTATCTGCTTTAAAAGATATAATGCCACTTTCTACATATAGCTCTATGGGCTTTTCGTTACCAACTACTAAAAAGCAAAGTACAGGCTCCGTTACATTTCCTTTCAGCGCAAATTTTCCTTTTGTCAATTTGGAAGAGGCCAACTCAGAATTATCGCCGTTTTTATACAATTTAATATCGGTGCCTTCGGCAAAGCCATCCAATTTTCCATCAATCGTAAAAGGTTTGGGAGCTACCTGTGCCAATGCAAAAAGCGGACACAAGAAAAGAAGCGTCAATAATTTTTTCATACTAATCAAAAGTTTCATTACTGGTACGTTTGTAAATGATAAGTGCAAATTTAAACAATGAAGCGGATAGTTAATAGCTTCTCCACCCCCGCCTGACCGTTTATCCAATATTTAACCTTTATCAGGCTTGGCGGGCAATATGGACGAAAGAAAGGATTTTGTGGCTGCATTAACATTGGTGCTGTTTTCCAACGCTTTAATGTAAGCACTGCCAATAATGGCACCATCAGCCAACTCACAAACGGCATCGAAACTCTGTTTATTGCTGATTCCAAAGCCCACCAAAATGGGGTTTTTCAGATTGTAAGATTTCAGCCTTTTCAGGTATTCTTCCGGGCTGGCTGATTTTTTTTCGCTGCCGGTAGTGGAAGAAGAGGACACGGCATATAAAAAACCGGTGCTGAGGCTATCTAATTTTTTAATTCGTTCTTCCGAGGTTTCTGGTGTTACCAGGAAAATAAAATCGAGATCATATTTTTTAATGATAGCTCCGTATTCCGTTTCAAATTCATATTCGGGTAAGTCGGGAAGAATTAATCCGTCAATACCAACGGTGGCGGCATCGGCACAAAATTTTTCGAAGCCGTATTGCAATACTGGATTCATGTAGCCCATTAATATTACCGGAATAGAAATGTCTTTTCTAAAATCTTTTAATTGTTCAAACAATGTTGCAATCGTCATTCCATTGGCCAATGCTACACTTCCACTGTGTTGTATCACCGGGCCATCTGCTAAAGGATCGCTGTATGGCATCCCGAGTTCTATGATG
This sequence comes from uncultured Chitinophaga sp., assembly GCA_964641575.1. GTDB lineage: Bacteria > Bacteroidota > Bacteroidia > Chitinophagales > Chitinophagaceae > JJ008. The sequence goes on from CAZXMP010000025.1 coordinate 23,895, forward strand.
GAAGCTCCATTTTCCTGCAAGGCTTTCATTACTTCTAGTGTGCTGTCCAGTTTTGGATAGCCAGCGGTGCAATAAACGTTAAGAATATTATGTACTTTTTTTTCGAAAAGTTGCTTAATTCTGCTCATATTTTTTTGAACCACAGAAACACAAAGTACACTGGGAAGCACAGAGAATATCACTGTGTTTCTCCCTGTCTCAGTGTCTCTGTGGTTATAAATTTTTCATATACGTACTCAAATCTTTATCCCCTCTCCCACTCAAACAAATCACCACCACATCTTCTTTTTTAAATTTTAACTGCTTCAATGCCGAAAGTGCATGGGCCGTTTCCAATGCCGGAATAATTCCCTCCAGCTTTGCTAATTCAAACGCAGCTGCCAATGCATCTTCATCCGTTACACTTAAAAAAGTACCTCGTCCACTTTTAAATAAATGTGCATGCAAGGGACCAATGCCCGGATAATCTAACCCTGCAGAAATACTATGCGGTTCTACTACCTGCCCATCTTCTGTTTGCATCAGCAAACTTTTACTGCCATGCAAAATTCCCGGTTTGCCTAATGCAGTAGTCGCTGCACTCAATCCACTATCAATACCATGACCGGCCGCTTCTACGGCAATCAACTGCACACTTAACTCATCTAAGAAATGATAAAAAGCACCTGCTGCATTACTGCCTCCACCCACACAAGCCATCACATGAGTAGGCAATTCATTGCCGGTCTTCTCTAACAATTGCTTTCGCATTTCCTCACTGATCACACTTTGAAATCTCGCTACCATATCCGGATATGGATGTGGCCCCACCACACTGCCGATTATATAATGCGTGTCATGTGGATTATTGATCCAATCCCGTATCGCTTCATTCGTTGCATCTTTCAATGTTTTGCTACCACTGGTTGCCGGAATTACTGTGGCGCCAAGCATTTTCATTCTCGCTACATTTGGTGCCTGCCGTTCAATATCTTTTTCTCCCATGTACACAATACACTCCACTCCTTTCAATGCACACACCGTAGCTGTGGCTACTCCATGCTGACCAGCACCTGTTTCTGCAATAATTCTTTTCTTACCCAATCGTTGCGCCAATAAAATCTGCCCGATCGTATTATTTATTTTATGTGCACCGGTATGACAAAGATCTTCCCGTTTAAAATAAATAGTAGTACCAAATTGTTCACTCAACCGCTCTGCTAAATACAACGGTGTTGGTCTGCCCACATAATCTCTCAGTAAGTATTGAAACTCTTTTTGAAAATCATCCTCATAGATAATTTTCAAATACTTTGTCCGCAACTCTTCTACATTACGATGCAGCATTTCTGGAATATACGCACCACCGAATAAGCCGTAGTAACCTTGGGTGTTTGGTTGTTGATATGTTTGTGTTGTTGACATTAGTTATTTTTTATTAGCCCAGCTTTAGTACTACTATCATCTTCTGTTGCGTCGCACTCTTCAGAGTTCTGTTCACTATTGAGCAACCCACCCCAGCTTCTTAAAGAATATTGTTTTCCTCAACTCGCCCCTCCAAGGAGGGGATGGTAACTAAAGCAAAATTTGATTACTACTCTTTCACTCTTTTAATCTCTTAGCTTATCTCTTCAAGCCCTGCTTAAACTGCAACACCAATCCCATATCCTTTACTCCCGGTTCTTTTTCGAATCGGCTATTTATATCAACACCAAAGTAATCAGGATGTTTGAATGCTTTTATTCTTACTGCATCATCTACACCAATACCACCACTTAAAAAGAAAGGCTTTTCAATTTTTGCTTTAGTTAAAATGGTCCAGTCAAATTGCTGGCCGGTGCCACCAAAACTTTCCTTCAACCCACCAGTATCAAATAAATAATAATCACAAACAGCATCGTAAGGCGCCACCAGCTCATCAATATCTACGCCATCAGTTACCCGAAAAGCTTTTATCACTTCTACTTCGCTGCTCAGGTCTTCGCACATTTCGGGGCTTTCGTCACCATGTAATTGTACCACTTCTAATCCGTAGTCATCAATTGCATCTAACACATCGATCATCTCCGGGTTTACAAACACACCCACTTTCTTTACATCCAGGTCAGCTTTCTTTAATTCTGTTTTAGAAATCTTATCACCAATATACCGGGGAGATTCTTTGTAAAAGATCAATCCTGCAAAATCAATATCCAGTCCGTCTAACTGTTGCAGTTGTTTCATTTCGGTAATGCCACATACTTTAATATTCATCGTTACTATTTTTATTTTCTTAATTCGTTTACAAATGATTGTATTACACTAATGTCTTTCACTCCTGCCACTACTTCAAATTTGTTTCCCAGATCAACCGCAAATAATTTCTTAGCTACTGGTTCATTAGCAAATCCTTTCAGCTTCGCTACATCACCAGGTTCTATTCCTCCGCTCAACAAAAACAATTTATCAATTTGTTTATCCTTCAATATATTAATGTCCAGCTTCTTTCCAGTTCCCCCATATCCAACGCCCAATGTATCGAACATAAACATGTCTGCATATTCATTGTAGGGTCTTACTACCCATTCAATCGGATCATTAACTCCTAACCGAAACGCTTTAATCACCGTTACATAATCAGAAAGCTTATCACAAAAACGTTCTGTTTCATCACCATGCAGTTGCACCATGTCTAACCGGTAGTCTTCTACCGTCTTCATGATGTTCTCGTAGGTTTCGTTTACAAACACACCAACCTTACCGATGCGACCACCAATCTTCTTCATTTTATCGGGTGCAATTTTTAATCCCATATATCTTGGCGATTTGGGATAAAAAATAAACCCTGCCAGGTCAACACCCATTTCTTCAAGGGCATTTACCTGCTCGGGCAATGTCATGCCGCAAACTTTGATTCTCATTACGCTTTTGCATTTAGATGATTTATAAAATCAGCAAAAGCAATCGTTGGGTCGGCTTCTTTCATAAAAGTCTCGCCGATCAAAAATCCTTTATATCCTGCCACCTTTAAAGTTACAATAGCATCCGCATTACTGATGCCACTTTCGCTGATAGCAGGCTTTCCGGCAGGAATTTTATCAATAAGGTTCAAAGATGTTTCGATATTTACTTCAAAGGTCTTCAGGTTGCGGTTGTTTACGCCTACCATGTCCACTTCCTCACAGATATGACCCAATTCTTCTTCGTTATGTATCTCGAGTATAGATTCCAAGCCAATACTTCTTGTATAGGCTGCGAACTCTTTAACTTCAGCAGGAGTAAGACAAGCAGCTATCAGCAAAATCACATCGGCGCCAAAAGCCTTTGCTTCAGCGATCTGCCATTTATCTATAATAAAATCTTTGCGCAGCACCGGAATATCACTTACCACTTTTGTTTGTATCAGGTCATCTAAATCGCCGCCAAAAAATTCATCATTGGTCAATACAGAAATTCCCGCTGCATGTTTGTTGTAACCCACCACAACCGGCTCCACTTCCAGTTCTTTTGTTTTGAACCATCCTTTACTCGGACTTTTTCTTTTAAACTCAGCAATGATGCCCGTACTTCCGGGCAGCAATAAACTCTGCACCAGCGAACGGGTTCTTATCTGCCAGAAAAATCCATCCTTTTCAAACCTTTCGATGCTGCTCATCGGTTTGAACTTTTCTACTTCTATTCTTTTGGCTGCAATAATTGTTTCTAAAATATCCATCTTGTTAAGTCAAAATTCAAAAATAAAAATTCAAAAACTTCTACCTCATGCCATTCCTACAAGTTTAGTAAGGCATTCATTTGCTTTACCGCTTTCCAAACTTACTACTGCTGCATTATAAGCATCTTTATACGTTTTATAATTTCCTGTGCAATGTAAAGCCATAGCTGCATTAGCCAGCACCACCGCATTTTGTGCAAATGTCCCTTCTCCTTTTAATATAGTGGTGAAAATTTTCGCTGCATCTTCCACACTGTTTCCACCACTAATATCTTCCGGCGAAACCATTCGCTTACCCAATTGCTCTGGCGTCATGATTCGTTCGCCTTCATTGGTTATTACTTTAGTATCGTTGGTCAATGATATTTCATCATATCCATCTAAACTATGAATGATGGTGAATGCTTTCTCTGTTTGCTGCAATAAGTAATTGTAAATTCTCGCCATTTCCAAACTATACACTCCTACCAATTGAAATTTGGGATGTGCAGGATTCGCCATTGGCCCAAGCATATTGAAGAAAGTCCGCATGGCCAGGTTCTTTCTTATTGGCCCAACTGTTTTTAATGCCGGATGAAATAATGGCGCATGCAAAAAACAAATATTCGCTTCTTCAATTTCCTTTTTAAGTTTACTGTTATCATTACTGAACGTATAACCCAGTTGCTCCATTACATTGCTTGCACCGCTGATAGAAGATGCGCCGTAGTTGCCATGCTTCGCCACTTTTTGTCCGGTACCTGCAACAATAAAACAAGAGAGTGTAGAAATATTGAACGTATTCTTTCCATCTCCACCTGTTCCCACAATGTCTAATGTATCATACTCACTCAAATCTGCTTTTACACATAGTTCTAATAATGCATCTCTGAAACCTTGCAATTCTTCAATGGTAATACTTCGCATCAGGTACACTGTCATAAAGGCTGTTACTTCATGTTCGTTGTACATACCTTTCCCGATGTTGACTAATACGTCTTTTGCCGACTCTCTTGTCAGCGTTTTGTGTTCGAATAAATATTGTAGAGTCTTCTTCATTGTTTATTTTTTTTGAACCACAGAGACACATTGTTCACAGAGAAGCACAGAGAACTACTCCGTGAAACTCCCTGTCTTTGTGTCTCCGTAGTTATTTCTTCAACCAATTTCGCAAAATCTTTTCTCCATCTGGTGTCAACACACTTTCCGGATGAAACTGCACACCCTGCACATCGTAATTTTTATGTTGTAATGCCATGATGTAACTATTTTCATCTCTTGCTGTTACTTCCAATTCTTTTGGAAAGCTTTCTTCTGCAATTATCCAACTATGATAACGGCCAACTTCTAATGTATCAGGCAAGCCATCAAACAACTGAGATTTTTTAGTTTCGTCAATCTTTACAAGAGTCGCCACACCATGATAGACTGTTGACAAATTTGTCAATGCTCCACCAAAAGCTTCGCCTATCGCCTGGTGACCAAGACAAACACCGAGAATCGATTTAGATGCTGCATACTCTTTTATCAATGGCAACAACATTCCGGCTTCTTCGGGAATACCCGGACCGGGAGATAAAATGATCTTATCGTAATCCTTTATTTTCTCCATGGCTATCTGGTCGTTGCGATACACTTCTACCTTTGTATGTGTAATCTTCTCCACCAAGTGAACAAGATTGTAAGTGAACGAATCGTAATTATCAAAAACAAGGATCTTCATATCAAATATTTTCTGCTAAAACAATAGCTTTTTTTAACGCACCTAATTTATTATTCACTTCCTGCAATTCACTTTCAGGATTACTTGCTGCTACCACACCTGCACCTGCCTGGTAGGTCAACGTATTATTCATGCTTAAAAATGTTCTAATCATAATTGCATGATTGCAACTGCCATCAAATCCCATAAAACCAATGGCACCGCCATAATAACTTCTTGAAGTTGGTTCAAAGGAATCGATCAACCCTATAGCTTTGAATTTTGGTGCGCCGCTTAAGGTTCCGGCAGGAAATGTTTTCGCCACTAATTCAAAAGGATTGCTTCCTGCTCTTACATTACCCACTACTTCACTTACCAGATGTATAACATGCGAAAAATATTGCACCTGTCTGTAATGTGCTACTTCTACGTCATCACATAAACGGCTCAAATCATTCCTCGCCAAATCTACCAGCATTACATGTTCGGCATTTTCTTTGGGATCTTTTAATAATACTTCGGTAGCAATTTTATCTGCTTCATCATCGCCTGTTCTTTTAAAGGTGCCGGCTATAGGATGTACCACTGCCTTCCCATTACTGATAACCAATTGTGCTTCCGGTGATGAACCCATCAGCTTATAATCTCCATAATCGAAAAAGAATAAATACGGTGACGGGTTTACACTGCGCAAGGCCCTGTACACATTAAATTCATCCCCAATAAATTTTTGCTGAAATCTTCTGCTTAATACAATTTGAAATACATCTCCCCTATG
>CAZXMP010000026.1:0-29937 GCA_964641575.1 uncultured Chitinophaga sp.
TATGCATTTCTATCCGGACAATTTAAAAATTGTGGTTGCTTTGGTGATTGTTTGCCTATTACCCCTAAAACATCTTTCCTTAAAGATTTATTATTGCTGGCCTTAATTAGTTTCCTCTTCTGGCAACGAGATAAAATAAAACCATTATTTTCCAGCAGAGCAAATACTATTGCCATGCTTGGGATTACCATATTGAGTTTTGGTATGCAATGGTACACACTTACTTATTTACCTTTTACCGACTGTCTTCCATTTAAAAAAGGAAATAATATTGGAGAGAAGATGAAAATACCAGTGGGTGCTGTGCCCGATAGCTTTGCAATAGTATTTGTATATGAGAAAGCTGGTAAAGAGTTTGAATTTTCTGCACTTGATTTACCGGCAGATCTGGATACATATAAATTCGTTAGCCGTAAAGACAAACTGATCCGTAAAGGAAATGCTGAACCACCCATTAAGGGATTTGCATTATCTGGTGTTACTGATATTGATTCTACACAGATAGTGTTGGAAAATCCTTATGCTCTCTTATTATTCTGTGAAGACTTTTCCGTTCCTGTATCCAAATGGGAGAAAGATTTTGCTGCTTTGTATGCAGAAGCGAAAGCAAAAAATATCCCCGCCTATTTAGTTACTACGCAACCTGCAAAAGCTGTTGAGCAAATAAAAGGTACATCTTTTGCCGACATGCAAGTTTTTAAATGCGATTATACAGCAATTCGTACCGCTGCCCGTACCAATCCTGCAATTCTTTTATTGCAAAAAGGTACTATTGTAAATAAAGAAAGTACCAAGAGAATGGTAAATGTGCTTGATGCGGTTAAAAAATTACCGGCACAACAAGCAATAGTTCCTGCTTCGCAAGAACCTTTATCTTCAGATACTACCATTAATAATTAATCATGCTAAAGTACATCACCAAAAAAATACTCTACGGCTTATTAGTGCTGATAGGAGTGGTGGTGTTAGTTTTTTTCCTGTTCCAGGGTTTTGGCGATCCATCAAGGTTAGTAATGGGTCAATCTGGCGATTCAACAACACAAGCTAATATTCGTAAAGAGTTATATCTCGATCAGCCAAAATGGAAACAGTTTGTACTGTACCTGAATGATGTTTCACCCGTTTGTTTTCATAGCCAGGAAGAAATTGACAATAAAAAGTTGAAAGGTTTTTTTATTGGTGGTGAAAAAAAAATAGGATTCAAAGTTCCATATCTCCGCAAATCCTACCAATCTAAAAGAGATGTGTGGAGCATTTTAATGCAGGCCTTACCAGGCACATTAATGCTGGCTGTTGCCGCCATGTTCATTGCCATATTGATTGGCATTCCATTGGGCGTAATGGCTGCCGTCAAGCAAAATACATGGTTGGATACGACTGCTATTTTTTCAAGTATCGTTGGCATATCGGCCCCTTCTTTTTTTATGGGTATTATCATGGTATATGTGTTTGGCTTTGTGCTAAGTGACTGGACAGGTTTACAAATCGCCGGTAGCTGGTTTGTAATTGCAGAAGATGGAACCCGAAAACTAACCATGCAGAATTTAATTCTCCCGGCAATCACCTTGGGTATAAGACCGCTGGCTATCATCACACAATTAACAAGAAGTGCCATGCTGGATGTGCTCGACCAGGATTATATCCGCACAGCTTATGCAAAAGGATTAAGTAAAAGACAGGTTATCTGGAAACATGGTTTACGAAATGCATTGAATCCTGTTATCACAGCTATCACCGGTTGGTTTGCAGAATTATTAGCCGGAGCATTTTTTGTGGAGTATATTTTTGGATGGCAGGGCATTGGAAAAGTAACGGTGGATGCATTGGAGAAATTAGATTACCCTGTTGTTATGGGTTCTGTTCTTGTTGCGGCTACTTTTTTTATTCTTATAAATATTCTTGCTGATATTTTGTATGGGGTAGTAGATCCGAGGGTGAGAGTAGAATAAGTTCCTTGTTTGTAGTTTATAGTTGTAGAAATTCTGCTATGGTTTATAGTATGTGAAATTGGTAGAACCATTCTTTAAACTATCGCAATCCTTCTTTCCGGGAATTATTTTCTTAGCAGAGTCTATTTTTTGGTTTTCTATCTGAGGTTTTGGAATCGTATCTATTTGTAACATTTCAATTTCTCCAGCTATTTCAAAAGATGCTGTATCTATGTCTTCAATAATAACTGGCGAAATAAATCCTTTTGTCATAGATAGTTCTTTTGCTTTGGATTTCTCAGTTTCAATTTCTGTCAAAGTAATTCCAACAATAGTATACTCATTCTTTTCTTGTTTCTCAGGAACTACAATTTTTCCAAGAACTTGCTCTTTACAACCAGTAAGAAAGCTCCAAAATAATATAACAACGATTGCAAGAATTTTTTTCCAAAAAGGTATGTTACCAGCTAATACTGCTGGCAGGATATTGTCGCTATTAGTAAGTTGAGTGTTTTTAAATCGTCCGCAAGTTTTCTGTCCATGATTTGAGAGAAAGTAATTTTTTACTTCAACATCACTTAATGCAGTAAAATCAATAACAGTTTTGGAGCAAACATTACAAAAGGCACCTTGTTCACGGGGCGACATATCATTCCAGTTCTCATGACAAGGTTTAGGAATAGTGATTAGCAGCATATTCTTTTTTAGCGAGATGCTGCATCGTTAAATTTTCCACAATAAGTTATTGTATTATCACTTCCCCTATCACTTTTTGCTTCATTGCCTCATTTACCCGCTGTTTGATTTTTTCTTTCTGGTAGATCAATTCATTCTTTAACGGGCCAACAGAGGTAGTAATGATCAATTTATCGCCGATTATCTGGAGTTTATCGGTATAACGGGCAACAGTTTTACCCATAATATCTTCCCATATATCTTCTATCTGCAATGCCTGTATGCCGCCTTTGATCCGGCTGCCTTCCAGAAAATGTTTCATTGCATCACCAAGAGAATATTCACCCATATTGTAAAGATAAAATAGTTTATGGTTTTATTAGAGTTCAATCATCTGATGCTTAACAGACAAATCATCCAAATGCTGCTTCAATCTTTCCTCGTTTGTATCAGTAATAAATACCTGCCCTTCATTTTCAATACATACTTTACGAAGCAAGTTGCTGATTCTGCTTTCATCTAATTTTTCAAATACATCATCTAATAAAAGGAGAGGAGCAAAGCCTTTTGCTTTTTGCAACACTTCCATTTCAGCAAGCTTCAGTGCGAACAACAAACTCTTTCGCTGGCCTTGCGAAGCAATGCTTTTAAAATCCTGGTTGTCTAATTGAATATCCAGATCATCACGGTGTGTGCCGGAAGATGTTCGTTGTATCAAAAGATCTTTGTTGCGGGTAGCTTGTAATAACTCAGTGAATGTTGCTTGCAAGAGTTCACTTTCGTAGAACAGGTTTATTTCTTCCGGATGGCCGGCAATGTCGTTATATAAATGTTTAGCTATTGGAAGAAATGAAACTAAAAACTCCTTTCTTTTATTAAAAATTATGTCTCCCGGTTTAATTAATTGCTCATCAATAATATCCAGCAATTCAACATTTCGTTTACCCGTTTCAGCAAAATTTTTTAATAATGAATTGCGATACTGCAATGTTTTGGTGTACGTAATTAATTGCTGCAGGTACTCTTTATCCAGTTGGGATAACAACGAATCCAGGAATTTTCTTCGTTCTTCACTTCCACCGGTAATTAATTCCGCATCATCCGGCGCAATGATAACGCAGGGGTAGTGGCCAATATGTTGGGAAAATTTATCATATGGCTGATCATTTATCAAAAACTCCTTCCGCCCCGTTTCCCGGAGAATACAAATGGCTTTTTCCGGTTTGTCCCGCAGAACAAGATTTCCTTCTAGTCTAAAACCGTCATTGCCTTTTCGCACATTATTTCCATCCACCCGGGTAAAATAGCTCTTGGTAAAGCACAAATAATGAATTGCATCCAGCAAATTGGTTTTGCCAACCCCATTATTGCCGCAAATACCAACTATCCGCTCTGTAAAATCGAAGGAACGGTTGCTGTAATTTTTAAACTGAAGAAGTGATATGTTTTTGAGCGAAAGCATTAAGTAGCTGCAAGATAAAGTGGTTGATTCAAGTTACAAGGTTTTGAGATTGGCCACAAAGAACCGCTGAGGAACAGAGTTTCGCAGAGTAATTCTCTGTGTTTCTCCTAAACTCTGCGGTTCTCTGTGGCCTGTTTTTGATAAGTAGCGAACAGAACCCCGAACGGAGCGTCGCAACTGTCGATGCTCAGGGAACAGAACCCCGATTACCGCCTCAAAATCACTGCTTTAAAATTCCCTTTTTCCCCTTATTTTTGCGACCTAAATTTCAACGCCGGTGGCTGCAAAATTTTCTAAAGAGACTTATTTATACTGGTATGAGTTAATGCAACTTATCCGCCAGTTTGAATTGATGGCAGAAGAGAAATATAAAATGGATGGCAAGATCCGTGGTTTCTTTCATGCTTATATCGGGCAAGAAGCTATAGCAGCAGGATGTATGACGGCCACCCGTCCGGAAGACATGATGATAACTGCCTACCGTGACCATGGATTAGCTATTGCAAAAGGAGTTTCTGTTAATAGTTGTATGGCCGAATTGTATGGTAAAGCAACGGGCTGTGCAAAAGGAAAGGGTGGCAGTATGCACTTCTTTGGAAAAGATGTTGGATTTTTTGGCGGTCATGGAATTGTAGGTGCACAAATTGGTACTGGTGCGGGACTTGCTTTTGCAGAACAATACCGTGGTACTGACAATGTGGTGCTTTGTTATTTTGGTGATGGTGCTTCAAGACAAGGTATGTTGCATGAAACATTTAACCTGGCAATGCTTTGGAAGCTACCTGTAATTTTTATTTGTGAGAACAACAACTATGCTATGGGTACTTCTGTAAGTCGTACCTCCAACGTAGTTGATATTTATAAATTGGCTGATGCATACGAAATGCCGGCTGATGTTATTGATGGGATGAGTGCAGAAGCAGTGCATGAAGGTGTGGGCCGTGCTGTAAAAAGAGCAAGAGAAAAAGGCGGGCCAACATTGCTCGAGATAAAAACATACCGCTATAAAGGTCACTCAATTAGTGATCCGCAGAAATACAGAACAAAAGAAGAGGTGGACGAATACAAAGCAAAAGACCCTATCCAGATGGTATTAAAAACTATTTTGGATAACAAATTTGCGACACAGGAAGAGATTGATGCAATCAATAAAAGAGTAGATGATATTGTGGATGAGTCAGTAAAATTTGCGGAAGAAAGCCCCTGGCCGGATGATGATGAAGTATTGAAAGATGTGTATGTAGATAAGAACTATCCGTTTATTGTTGATTAATTCCCAATTCCTAAAGAGAAGTATTGGGAAATACTATTTGAGCAAAAGTTTATCAATAAATATTTCTAATTAGAAAACAAGAACATGGCAGACAAGAAAAATGTGGATGAATCCCTGAATGATGAAATGGTAATTGCGAAAGCAAAAGACTTCTGGGGCAAACACGGAAAAAAGCTAACCATAGTAAGTTTAGCGGTAATCGTTTTAATAGGTGGCTGGTATGGCTACCAGAACTTTATTAAAAAACCAAAAGAAACTAAAGCGGTTGATGTATTGTTCAAAGCAGAAGAATATTTCCGCATGGACTCTATCAACAAAGCGTTGAATGGCGATGGCCAGAATTTTGGTTTCTTAAAAGTAATGGATAAGTACAGCGGTACAGAAGCTGCTAACCTGGCTAGCTATTATGCAGGCAGTTGCTATATCAAATTGAATGATAATAACAACGCTATAAAGTACCTGAAAAAATTCAGTACTGATTCAAAGCCTGTACAGGCAAGAGCTTACAAATTATTAGGAGATGCATATGCTGATTTAGGAAAAAACTCAGATGCTTTAAGCTACTATAAAAAAGCAGGCCGTCATTTTGAAAAAGATGAAACAAATTCTGCTGAGTACCTCTTTACAGCCGCTTACCTTGCCGACAGAGTAATAAAAGATTCAAAAGAAGCAATCGATTTATATAAAGAAGTAAAAGAAAAATTTCCAAGAACGCAGCAAGCAGCCGATGCAGAAAATTATCTTGCTCAATTGGGAGTTTACACAACCAACTAATTATGGCTGACGTAAGTAACAGCAACCTGTTAGATATTAATACGGGCATTCTTAAAAAGGATGCCTGTGTTGTTTTGGTTAAAACCGAATGGAATGCAGCAATTGTTGACCAATTGGAAAGAGGCTGTATTGCTGTGTTGGAAAAATATAAAACAGCTCAAATCATTGTTCTTGAAGTACCGGGAGCAGTTGAAATTCCATTTGCTATTAAAAGCTATTGGGATAATGCGGGAAAGAAAAATAAGCCGGATGCTTTTATAGCTTTAGGTTGTGTAGTGCGGGGCGACACTCCCCATTTTGATTATGTGTGTAAAGCAGTTACAGATGGAGTTGTTCAGCTAAATCTAAGCTTGCCTGCACCAACAATCTTTGGTGTATTGACGGTTGATAATGATCAACAAGCTAAAGAAAGAATAGGAGGCAAGCATGGTCATAAAGGAGAGGAAGCAGCCATAACTGCAATAAAAATGATTGGATTGGTAAACTCATTTAAGAAATAGTAAACTTGAACGTACAGATTTTTATACCCTGTTTTGTTGATCAGCTTTATCCTGATACAGCTTTCAACATGATTAAAGTTTTGGAGAAAGCAGGTTGTACAGTTTCGTATAATCCATCACAAACCTGTTGTGGGCAACCCGCATTTAATGCAGGTTTTTGGGACGAAGCAAAATCTGTTTGTACAAAGTTCATAAAAGATTTTAGCGGTAACGATATAATTGTAACGCCGAGTACAAGTTGTGCTGGTTTTGTTCGTAATTATTACAGCAAGCTTTTTGAAAACGCTTCTGTTCATAATGAAGTAAAAGATTTAAGCAAACGTATTTTTGAATTTTCTGAATTTCTGATTGAGATATTAAAGGTAGATGATGTAGGAGCAAGCCTGAAAGGCAAAGCCACTTATCATGATAGCTGCGCAGCACTCAGAGAATGTAAAATAAAAGAAGAGCCACGAAAACTTTTAGCGAAAGTAAAAGGATTAGAAATAGCAGAGATGAACGATGTTGAAACCTGTTGTGGATTTGGTGGCACTTTCGCTGTAAAGTTTGAAGCTATTTCAATTGGTATGGGCGAACAAAAAGTAGAAAATGCACTAGCCACCGGGGCAGAATATCTTATCTCAACCGACCATTCTTGCTTAATGCACTTGCAAGGATATATAAAACACAAAGGCTACAAATTGCAAACCATGCATTTGGCTGATGTGCTGGCAAGTGGTTGGTAATTACAAAACAGGTTTCCATAGTACAATAAGTAAACAAAACCGGTGCTCCGCAGAGCACCGTAAATCTTCTCTTCAATGAGATACTTTGTTCCGTATTATTTTTTCATTGGTATTGGATTTCATCAACGGGGTTCAATTCATTTACGATATATTTTTAGAGCCAGATTGCATTCATAAAAAACTCCCGACAACCGCAGGAGTTTTATTTTCAGTTGTTTATTTAGGTAACACTACATGATCAATAACATGAATAACGCCATTGCTCTGGTACACATCTTTGATAGTTATTTCAGCCATCCCACCATTTTCATCTTTCAACAATAGTTTTCCATCTTTTTTCATTACCCAAAGTTTACCACCTGCAACTGTTGTAAGTTCAGCGATTCCTTTTCCTTCCTTCATTTTTTCTTTCAGTACACCGGCATCTAATTTCCCAGCTACAACATGGTAAGTAAGAATACTGGTCAATTTTGCTTTGTTCTCTGGCTTTACTAATGTTTCAACTGTACCTGTCGGCAACATGCTAAAAGCAGCATTCGTCGGTGCAAATACAGTAAAGGGGCCGGCACTCATTAATGTTTCAACAAGGCCAGCGGCTTTTACAGCAGCAACCAATGTTGTGTGATCTTTAGAATTAATTGCATTCTCCACTATATTCTTAGAAGGATACATGGCTGCTCCACCAACCTCAACTGTTTTTTCTGCCATTTGTGCATAGGATACATTGAAGACTAAAGCTGCAGCAAGCAGCAATCCAATTGATTTAATCGATTTCATAACAAAGTAATTGTGTTTTTTAAATATGTTATTGTTTACAAAAAGGTTCGAATATGCTGCGCAGCATTTGAAACAGATACGGGGGTTTTTACTGCCCGGATTTGGCTTTAGGAAGAATATACTGGTTTACCCTTAGTTTTTAACTGTTTCCCCCTCGCATGTAGTAATCTCTCTATGTTAGAATACCTTATGGCTCTACAAGCTATGTAAATGAACAAGCCAATCTTTGAGCTTACTATTATTACCCTTGAAAACTCTTTAAACCCAGTATTCCTTTCGAATAACTGTATTAAACCAAAATGACAATACATCTACTATTTCAGTTAAGGATTAAAGCAGTCGGATATTAATTAAAACCTGGTGAAAATGAAGAGTTCAAAAAAAGTGGTGGATACAATAAACAATGTCCACATTAAGAAAAGAATAGACAAAACTGACATTGCTTTTTTTTGTAATGATCTCGACAACGAATCATCTAAGTTTTGGGAACTTGATATTGCAAAAACAAAGCTGAGCAAAATACTTAATTCTTCGTTGGATGTAATTTGTGCAGTAGATGTAAAAGGAAATTTTTTATATGTGAGTGCCGCCTGCGAATCTGTTTGGGGATATAGAGCTGATGAACTTATTGGCAAACCACTAATGGATTTTGTTTGCCCGGAAGACCATGAAAAGACAAAGGCCGAGGCAGCGAAGGTAATGGAAGGCAATAATAGAATACACTTTGAAAACCGCTATGTCCGAAAAGATGGTTCATTAGTGCCAATTACCTGGTCGGCAAGATGGGACGAAAAGGATAAGATCAGGTATGGTGTTGCCAGAGACGCATCAGAAAAGAAAAGAGGAGAGACTATTCTTCTAGAATCAGAAAATATAAATAAGAGTCTTTTTACAAATAGCCCCTTTCCTATTTATATATGGGATATTGAAACATCCCGGTTGATAGATTGCAATAAAGAAGCATTGCTTAAATATAATTATTCGAGAGAAGAATTTTTGCAATTGAGCATAAATGACCTGAGTACTGCTAAAGACTTCAAACTAATCGATGAACAGATAAAAGTAGAAGGGAATGGAGGAATTCATAAAAGAGCCTGGCAACATAAAAAGAAGAATGGAGAGCTCCTATATATCGACGTTTGCGGTCATCTGATCAACTACAATGGCCGGGAAGCATTTTTGGTGATGGCAAATGACGTAACCAAAAGAATTGAAGCAGAAGAGTTGAAAGAATTTGATAAGATCAATACAGATGCGCTTATAAATAGTACGGAAGATTTAATATGGAGTGTAAATTTCAATTTTGAACTTATTGTTGCCAACAAAGCTTTTATAAAAAGGATAGAAGAAATGACAGGTATTACTCTTATGCCTGGCAATGATTTATTGATGACCAAATTATTTCCGGAAGAGCAGCTTGATTTTTGGAAAGAATGTTATAGCAATGCTTTACTAGGGCAACCTTTAAAAAAAGAAGTTTACAGTAAGGCCACTAAAAATTGGGCAGCGTCCTGGGCAGATATAAGTTTTAATCCTATTTACAAAGATGAGACAGTGGTGGGAGTAGCTTGTTATTCTAAAGACATAACAAAAAGAAAATTAGCTGAAGAAAAATTAAGAAAAAGTGAGGCTAGGTTAGTCGAAGCACAGGGAGTTGCTAAAATAGGGAGTTGGGAAACTGATTTAATCACATTAGAGGTTATATGGTCGGAGGAAACATACAAGATATTTGAAGTCAACCCGGATTTATTTGAATCTTCACATCCCGATTTTATAAATTATGTGCATCCAGATGACCGGGACAAAGTGGATGCGGCATTTGCGGCTTCATTTTCTTGTAATACTATTAATATAATCGAACATCGTATTATAACACCGGGCGGCCTTGAAAAGACTGTAGAAGAATGTTGGCGAATTTTTTGTGATGAGGGTGGAGAGCCTGTCAGGGCAATGGGTACTTGCCGGGATATTACAGAAAGAAAAAAATCAGAAGAAGTTATTAAGAAAGCTTACGAAGAGAAAAATGCTGTGTTGGAAAGAATAGATGACGGATTTTTTGCAGTAAATAAGGATTCTTTAGTAACCTATTGGAATAAAAGGGCGGAAATTTTGCTGGAGGCAAAAAAAGAAGAGATGCTCGGCAAAAATTTGCATGAGATGTTTGCCACGGGAGGCCCTAATGCCTTTTATGAAAACTATCAAAAAGCTCTGCGGGAAAATACTACAGTTCATTTCGAAGAATTTTCGCAGAGAGCCAACAAATGGTTTTCCGTAAGTGCTTATGCCTCAGATGATGGCCTTTCAGTCTATTTCAAGGATGTGACAGAACGAAAAAATGCAGAAGAAAAAATAAGAGAAAGTGAGTTTCGCTACCGTTCTCTTATCGAACAAGCAACTGATGCGATCTGTATTACCGACACTTCGATGCGCATCAAGGACATCAATTTTTCTGGCTGCCAGATGCTTGGTTATTCCAAAGAAGAATTTTTGCAGCTTTCGTTGGCTGATCTTTTTTCGCAGGAAGACCTTATAACAAACCCATTTAAGATTGATGAACTACAATCCGGCAAAATTATACGTACCGAAAGGAGGTTAAGGAAAAATGACGGAACACTCATTGAAGTAGAAATGAGTTCAAAATTACTGGAAGATGGAAGAATCATTGTATTCGGCCATGATATAACAGACCGAAAAAAAGCGGAGGAAAGTAACAGGTTTAAGGCTGAATTATTAAACACTATTGGCCAGGCAACAATCGCTTCAGATATTAATGGAAAAATAAATTTCTGGAACAAAGCAGCAGAAGAAATTTACGGCTGGACGGAAGTCGAAGCTATCGGCAGAAAAATTATTGAGCTCATACCTGCTAAACAGACTAAGGAACAGGCTACCGACATCATGAATAAATTATCCCAAGGCTTTTCCTGGTCGGGTGAGTTTATGGTAAAGCGAAAAAATGGCCAGGTCTTTCCCGCATTTGTAACCAACAACCCAATATATGATGAACACAATAAATTAACTGGTATTATCGGTGTGTCAACGGATATTACCGAAAGGAAACAGTCTGAACAAAAATTAAAAAAAAGTAATGAACGTTTTAACCTTGTTAGCAAAGCCACTAATGACATGGTATGGGACTGGAATATCCTGACAGGAGAAGTTTATAGAAATAAAGAAGGTTGGAGAAAGATATTGGGGGACTGTGAAAATGAAATTGAAAATGGAACAATAGATGATTGGGATAACAGAATTCATCCTGAAGATGCAGAAAAAGTAAGACTAACGATCCGGGAAATACAGGAAGTGAAGAAAGATTTTTTTGAAATTGAATGCCGTATGCAGAGATATGACGGTACTTATGCTTATATCCATGATAAGGGAAATATAATACGGGATGAAGAAGGAAATGCCGTAAGGATTCTTGGTGCCACACAGGATATTACCAAAAGGAAAGAAGCAGAACTACAGGTTGCCAAAAGCGAATTACGATTCAAATCCCTTGTGCAAAATAGTTCTGATCTTATAAGTATACTGGATGATAGTGCCTATTATACTTACAGCAGCCCGGCAGTTAAAAAAATTTTAGGCTATGAGCCTGAATATATGATAGGAAAAAATGCTTTCTCATTCATACATCCTGATGATATCATAAAAATAAAAGAACATTTCATTAACCGGAATACTACCAGTTATATGGAACTGACACCGTACCGCTATAGAAATGCACAGGGAGAATGGAGATGGCTGGAAAGCAAGATTACGGATATGAGGAACAATGAGGAAGTACAGGGTTTTGTATTTAATTCAAGAGATGTAACTGAAAGGAAGATTGCAGAGGAAGAAATCGAAAAACTATCTATCATCGCCAAAGAAACTGTAAATGCCGTGATCATAACTGATCCGGATGAAAAAATTCTTTGGGTGAACGAGGCCTTTACCAGGATCACTGAATATGAACCGGCCGAAGTAATGGGTAAACGACCCGGTGATTTTCTGCAGGGCGATGAAACCAATCAGGCTGTAGTTCGTTTTATGCGCCAAAAGATCAAAAATACCGAGCCCTTCGAATGTGATATACTTAATTATTCAAAATCCGGACAGAAGTATTGGCTTCGTATACAATGCCAGCCCCAGTATGATGAAGCGGGTAAGCTTAAGTATTTTTTTGCAATAGAAACCGATATAACAAAAGAGAAGGAAGCAGAGCAAATTCTGAAAGCATCAGAAGAGCGGTATCGTTACCTGTTTGATAACAATCCTTCGGGTATTATGATCTGGAATCCGGACGATCTTCAGATTCTTGAAGTAAATGAAAGCTGCCAAAAAATGTATGGCTATGGTCGAAAGGAGTTTCTAAAATTGAATCTCCTGGATCTGCGACTTCCGGAAGAACATCATAAGATTAAAGAGCTTGCACGGCAACTTCAGTCCAATGATACGCTAAAACCAGTAGGGCTTTGGAAACATGTTGATAGTGCCGGTAATCTAATGTATATGCACATTGCATCGCATCAGATATACTACCAGGGGCGTAAAGTTATTATGGCTATTTCTAATAACGTTACACAAAAAATACTGCTGGAAGAAGAGTTCGAAAACCAAAAAACAATAAAGCAAAAGGAAATCACTGAGGCTGTAATATCTGCACAGGAACAGGAGCGGCAAGAAATCGGAAGAGAATTGCATGATAATATCAACCAGATATTAGCCAGCTCCCGTTTGTACCTGAGTATGGTTGAAAAAGGTTCAGAAAAAAATACATCCTTTTGGGAGGAAACCGACAACCTCATAAATACAGCGATTAACGAAATAAGAAGTTTGTCGCATTCAATGATACCACCTTCGTTAAATGAATCTGAACTGATGGAAGCATTGAGTCACCTGATAGAAAAAACAAGCAGACCTGGCGGCATTGCATTCAACCTGGTATCGGACAACTTTGATGAGAGTAATATCACAGACAAACACAAGCTTACAATTTACAGAATTGTTCAGGAGCAGTTTAATAATATTTTGAAATATGCCAGTGCCAAAAATGTAATTGTAGAATTGAATCAGCATAACGAAAAGATAATGTTAAGCATCAAAGATGATGGTGTAGGTTTTGATACAGAAAATAAATCAAAAGGTGTGGGGCTAATGAATATTAAAACAAGAGCTTCTTTGTTTAATGGAGAAATGATTATTGTTTCATCACCAGGAAACGGTTGTGAATTAAGGGTAGTATTCAACTAAGAGAAGCATTACTGAAGAGGTTTTGATACAATATCTAATACATTCATTATTTTGTGTTCAAAATTTTGAATGTATGGCATACTGGTTGGCAAAATCCGAACCCACTACTTATAGCTGGGATGACTTTGTAAAAGAAAAGCAAACCTGTTGGAGTGGCGTTAGAAACTATGCTGCCCGTCTTCATCTCCGTGCCATGAAAATAGGGGACGAGGTATTGTTTTATCATAGTAATGAAGGAACCAACATTGTTGGTATTGCCAAAGTAATAAAAGAAGCGTACCAGGATCCTACCACTACTGACGAACGTTGGGTGGCTGTGGATTTAAAGCCTATAAAAAAAATAAAAACTCCTGTTACATTAGAAACAATTAAAAAAGATAAAAGGCTTGCCAATATGGCCCTGGTTAGATTAGGACGTTTATCGGTGCAACCAGTTACGGAGGAGGAATGGACTGTAGTGATGGAGTTAGCAGGGGAGTAGAAGGAGTTATTAGTTCGGAGTCTTAAGTCGGGAGTTTCTAAATTCAAAATCTCATTTAACAAATCAGGAAGGGTTACTTTTTTATGTATTGTGGTATCAATATCTGATTCTCACATTTTTCAAATAAAAAAGTATTGCCATGAACAAACTATTCATCGGGCTGCTCATTGTAGCAGCCGGAGCAGGAATTTTCTTTTTACTCAACAAAAAAAAGAATGAACCAACAGCAACAATCATTAACAAAGAATTGCTTGTTGGTAAATGGAAAGCAGTGGCAGAACAACCAGCCAGTGATTCTGCACAACCTATTTACCAGTACGAGTTTCAGCAAGCAGGAACCGTTCTTCGTTCACTCCAGGATTCTGCAATTGCAGACACTTTGCATTATGAATGGAGCAACCCCAATCAATTAGTATGGAAAGAAAACATTGCTGATTCAACCGGAAAAACTTACTCAGTTGTACTCCTAACTAAAGACAGCCTGCAGCTCCAATCTAAAGACAGCATTAACGCCTTATTTATTAAAGTGAAGTAATTTTTTTCGGATGAAATGAGTTCGGGAAGTACTACAAAACGCAGTACTTCCCGACTTTCCGGAAACAATATTTTAAATTTGAGAATGGCTAATCAAAAACTGGTTGTTTTAAGTGGTGCAGGTATTAGTGCCGAAAGTGGGTTACGAACTTTCAGGGATAGTGATGGCTTGTGGGAAGGATATAATATAGCAGATGTAGCCACTCCGGGTGCATGGCGTAAAAATCCGGAACTGGTACTGAAGTTTTATAACGAAAGAAGAAAGAATGTGGCAGAGGCCGTCCCCAATGCTGCACATATCGGGCTAGCAGAATTGGAAAAAAATTTTGATGTTAGCATCATCACCCAAAATATTGATGATCTGCATGAAAGAGCCGGCTCCACCAATGTACTACACCTGCATGGCGAAATATTTAAAATGCGTAGTGAATGGGATGAAACACTGGTTTCAGCAATAAGAGGCGATATAAATCTTGGTGATACAGGAAACGACGGCGCACAATTACGTCCACATATCGTTTGGTTTGAAGAACCGGTGCCTAAAATGGAAGAGGCTGTTCCACTCGTTTATGCGGCCGATATTTTTGTAGTAGTAGGTACTTCTTTAGTAGTATATCCTGCCGCAGGTTTACTTAACTATGTAGCTTTTGATACACCCAAATACATCATTGATAAAAATATACCTTACACATCACCAATGAAAAACTTAACTGTAATAGAAAAACCAGCAACAGAAGGAGTGGCGGAGTTAAAAAAACTTCTACTTGGTTAATGCAGGTGTTCCATTATAACTAAAATCTTTTTTCATCAAACCGTACACCTTGTTGTTCTAATTCTTTTAAAACCGGTTCATATATTTCTCTATTGGTTGGTATATGCAACCCAGTTAATTTAATCGTACCATTCAATATCAATTTAGCAGCGATGCCCAATGGCAAACCAACTGTTTTAGCCATAGCAGTCCGTAAATTATTTTCTCCCTTCACTACTAAGGAACTCTTTATTCCCGACTCCTGGTTCCCGACTCTGTACTCTATCTCATGCAACATCACAATCATATCCTTATCATAAGGTCGCAGACTTAATTTCTTTTCCACCGCAAACTGCAAAATATCAGCCGGACTACACAAACCTTTATTTACTATTGTCTCCTTGTCATCCAACCCCAGAAAAAACAATTGCCTGAGTGTCAGATTTGCTTCATGCATTTTCTGTGCTACAAAAGCAGCCGCTTTATTTTTCACATCATCCACACCAATTTCTTCAATATTTCCATTTTCGTCTGCTGCCATAAATGCTTCCGGAATAGCTTCCCCTTCTTCCTGGGCTTCTTGTTCTGCTTCCACCAGTTTCATCAAATTTTCCATCATACTTTTGGTTTCCGCAAACCGCTCATTCAATTTTTCTTCCAGCCATTCACCAAATCCATTCTTGTCCATATGTTCTTTAAATACCTGGTACAACGTTTTTCCATCGGTATCATACTGCGGCGATTCATCCGTTAGCTTTAGATCAATAATATTTTTCCATCCATACATAAAATCAGCATGACGCAATGTAGTGCGGATAAATGTTTTTGTATCTTCTAAACCATACAGCGATGTATAGCTTAATGAGTCACGGTTTGCATACCAGCTCAATAAACCAATTTCCGGTATCTCCACTAAATGTTCACCAGTAAATAGTTCGTTATAAGCGATTTTCTTTTCTTCCCCATCTTCCCTATAATGTGCCCCGGCTTTACCCGCCATGATAATATTGCGGGGATTCCAACTGATTTTATAATGCCACGGATTATCATCACTCTCCGGTGCCACCAATCCACCACAATGGGATTTAAAGGAAGTTATAACTCCATCCTGCTGATGTATCTCATCAATAATTTTCATTGCACTCATATGGTCAATGCCGGGATCGAGCCCCATTTCACAGAGAAAAAAGAGTTTATTGCTGGTAATATCGGCTTCTAATTTTTTAATATCATCATCCACATAGGAGGCTGTCAATAAATTTCGATGATACTTTACACAATCTCTTGCCACTTCAATGTGCAGTGTGGGAGGCAGCAATGAAATAACTATATCGGCCTGGCGAATATATTTTCCCCTTTCTGTTGCATCCATAATATCAAAAGAAACAGCAATTGCTTTTTGCGAATGAGCCGTTTTAGATTGCGCCAATTCAAGATTCACATCTACTACCGTCACTTTCCAGTTTTCAGTAACTGCATTATCCAATAAATAATCAATTAAAACAGTAGCCGATTTTCCTGCCCCAAATAAAAGTATCGTCTTCATAAAAAAACTATTGTGAGAAGCAGGGAAATTAGTACGAAAAAATCAATAAAACCGGAAAAAATACGGGTGTAAATACTTAGCCGGGAATGGCGTAAGCACTATTATTTCGAAAAGAGAAGTAAAATAAAAAATTAAAAGGCTGCAGCACTACTGCTTATATCTTTCGATTCTATTTTTGTAATCTTATAAGCAATTTTTACACCCCGCTTGCTTTTTTTTACCGGAACTGTTTCCTTTTCGCCGGCAGGCACCGATTGAAAATAAATATTCTCTGTCTTTATAATAATCCCCTCTGGGTTAAGGTAATCTACTGATACTATTACTTTGTCCAATAAATAGCTGGAATTATTTTGCAAAGTTACTTCCAGGTTACGAATCCCTCCAAAAGATCCAACAACATAATCATTAGCATGTATAGTTAGTTTTGAAGATAGACTTTCAGCAGTTACCTGCTTTGTCCTTGTATTTTCAGTTGTTGATGAATTATTTTTTTCAGATTTCTCTATCGATTGTATTGGATGTAAATTATCGTCTGGCTGCTTATGTGTATTTATCTTTATGGATGATTCTTTTGCTTTTTCACTCGCAATACTCAGTTGAGCATTATCAGGAGTAAATTGTTGTTCTTCTGTTTTTACGGGTACGATAGCTACCACTTCTGTGGGTTCTTCTTGTATGGGTTCGCTTGAGGGAGAAGGAATAGATTGCTGAATAGTTTGCGGCAAAACAATTTCGTTCTTATTATCCGTGTTCCTGAAAAACAAAGCAACTCCTGCGCCTGTCAATAGCAGGCATACATAAATTACCGGCTGCCTGTATTTTTTGAGTAGCTCAAAAGAAATGCTTTTTTTAGACCGCATTTTTTGTTGCAGGTTCTTTACATACATTTCTTTTATTTCATCTAAAGGCCGGGAATATTTTATACTGGTTTCAGAGGAAGCTATTTCATGTTTAGGTGTCTCAAAATCCGCAATGCCACTATATTTCTGTATATCTGTTAACCCTAAATCTGGCAAAACGCTATTCTTTTTTTCATTTATTGGTTTGGTTCCTGTGGGAAGCTCTACAAAAACCAGTTTTTTATCAACCAATGTGTCGGCAATTATTTCGCTGGTTTTGGGGTCCGTGACGGATTGTTGTTGTTTATGTATATCTGGCACTGAATTACTATCATCAGCTAACAGTGCTTTTAATTCAGATATTTCATTGGGATGCCGCCAATTCATACTCTGGCATTCAACCCAAATAAGATCGGTTGACTGAAGCTCCATTTGCTGTAAAGCCTCTAAATTAAAAGGACCAGTTTCCTTATTATTACGAAGGAGAATATAGCTGTTCATTTACCAGATTAAGATGACTTCTCACTAACGAAAAATTTGTGCCGTTAACTGCAAAAGGGTTGTTATAAATTAAGCGTAGGGGCAAGAGAAATTATCCCCAGTAATTTGTGAAAAAGGGTGAAAAAACAATTGCATTTATCAGGTTTTCAGGTGTAGAAAAGCTAGATTTGCGAACCTTGAAAAAGCCTCTTTTGAAAAGGCATTTTCTTGTTCAATTCGCTAAAAAAGTAAGAAGGAAAAATCACCAATGGAAGATAATTTAGAGCCACAAGAAACACAGGATAGTAATAGAATTATTCCTGTTAATATTGAGGAACAAATGAAGACGGCCTACATTGATTATTCAATGTCGGTAATTGTTGGCCGTGCCTTACCCGATGTAAGAGATGGTTTTAAGCCGGTACACCGTCGTGTTTTATATGCCATGAATGAACTGGGCTTAAATCATAACAAGCCCTATAAAAAGTCTGCAAGAATAGTGGGAGAAGTGTTGGGTAAATATCACCCGCATGGAGATTCATCTGTATATTTTGCTATGGCTCGTTTGGCGCAGGATTGGAATATGCGTTATACCTTAGTTGACGGACAAGGTAACTTCGGTAACCAGGATGGGGATGATCCGGCAGCCATGCGTTACACAGAGGTTCGTTTAGCCAAACTCGGCGAACATATGCTGGATGATATTGAAAAGGACACCGTCGATTTTCAATTGAACTTTGACGATTCTGAAAAAGAACCTTCCATACTTCCAACCCGTATTCCACAATTACTAATTAATGGCTCAAGTGGTATTGCTGTGGGTATGGCAACGAATATGATGCCGCACAACCTTACAGAATCTATCGATGGTTGTGTCGCCTTTATCGACAATAAAGACATTACCATAGATGAATTAATGCAGCATGTAAAAGCCCCGGATTTTCCAACAGGTGGTGTTATCTATGGCATGGAAGGAGTGAAGGCCGGCATGCATTACGGTCGTGGCCGTGTAGTTGTTAGAGGAAAACTTACCGTAGAAACAAAAGCCAGTGGCCGGGATCAGATCATCATCACCGAAGTGCCTTACCAGGTAAACCGTGACACATTGGTTAACCGTATTGGTGAGTTGGTGAATGAAAAAGTGATTGAGGGAATTTCGCATGTAAATAACGAATCAAACAACAAAGAAGGCACCCGTTTGGTAATTGATTTAAAGCGGGATGCTATTGCAAACGTAATTATAAACCAGCTTTATAAACTCACTGATCTTCAGACTTCTTACGGTATAAATAATGTTGCCATTGTAAAGGGAAGGCCGAAGACATTGAATCTGAAAGACCTTATCAGCGAGTTTGTAGAGTTCCGTCATGAAGTAGTGGTTCGCCGTACCAAATTTGAACTGCGGGAAGCTGAAAAAAGAGCTCATCTTCTGAGAGGCTACCTGATTGCACTGGACCATTTAGATGAGGTTATACGTATGATCCGTTCATCCTCTACTCCGGAAGTAGCCAAAGAGAATTTGATCAATGCCGGCTGGGGATTAGATGAAATACAGGCCAAAGCCATACTTGAACTTCGCTTACAGCGATTGACAGGTATGGAAAGAGAGAAGATCAAAGCAGAGTATGATGAGTTAATGAAATTGATCGCCCATTTGAATGAAATACTAAACAACGAAGGATTGCGGTTCGAGATCATTAAAAACGAATTGCTGGAAATAAAAGAAAAATACGGCGATGCAAGAAAAACAGAGATCACTTACCTGGATGATGAGGTTAAGATAAAAGATTTGATCAAAGAAGAAGATGTTGTTATCACTATTTCTCATTTAGGATATATTAAACGTACACCTGCTGATGAATACCGGGCACAACGCAGAGGCGGCAGGGGAGTGATTGGTGGAAAAACAAGGGATGAAGATTATATTGAGCATCTCTTTGTAGCTTCTACACATCACACCATGCTTTTCTTTACCGAAAAAGGCAGAGTGTATTGGATGAATGTGTATGAAATTCCGGAAGGAGAGAAAACAGGAAAAGGAAGAGCCATCCAAAACCTGATGCAGCTTCCGCCGGATGATAAAGTTAGAGCCATCATTGATGTGCAAGATTTAAAAGATGAAGAATTTGTAAAATCGCACAGCATTGTATTATGTACCAAAAAAGGGATAATCAAAAAGACTGATCTGACAGACTTTAGCCGTCCCCGTCAAACCGGTGTGAACGCCATTAATATTGTGGAAGGTGATGAGTTGCTGGAAGCAAGAATGACAGACGGCAAATCGGAAATTATGATGGCGGTGAAGAGTGGCAGAGCTATCCGATTCTCTGAGGAAAAAGTAAGAGCAACAGGTCGAGGGGCTATTGGAGTGGCAGGAATTGAAGTGGAGAATGAGAATGACGAAGTAGTAGGCATGATTTGTGTAAATCCAGAAACCGATGCGTCTAAGACAGTATTGGTGGTAAGTGAAAAAGGATATGGTAAAAGAACAGCCGTTGATGAATATCGTTATACAAACCGTGGTGGAAAAGGAGTGAAAACAATTAGTGTAACAGAAAAAACAGGTTCTCTAGTTGGGTTATTGGCTGTTTCCGAAACACAGGATATTATGATCACTTGTAAGAGCGGCGTTACGATACGGATGCCGGTTAGTGGAATCAGTGAGCAGGGAAGAGCTACACAGGGAGTAAAGCTGATAAGACTGGATGAAGGCGATGAAATTGCAGCAATTACCCAGTTGGATGACCAGGAACAGCCTGTTAATGGTGACACAACAATTGTTACAGATCCACCAGCCAATGGCGATAACGCAACTTCTGCAGATGAAACTACATCTACAGGGGGCGTAACAGAATAAGTTTCTATTATTAATTTAATATATGCTAAAAATGAAAAAAGGTTTCTTGCTACTCATTATGGGCTTATCGGCTTTTATGGTAAAAGCACAAAAGCATGAGGACATAAAAAATAAATTGCTGCTTAATATGTATAAGCAGGCAAAAGAAGATCTGGATAAAGCTATGACCAATGCAAAATTCACAGCAAAGGCAGAAGCATACATGTTAAAAACTACTATCTATGCCGGACTGGCTACACAAGATGGTACCAAAAATACTCCCGCCGGCGATCAGTTAGCAGCAGAAGCGGAAGCTGCATTTAAAAAATACAGGGAAATGGATCCGGAAATGAGTCTTGTTTCTGACCCTATTTATCAAAACGGTCCAATTAATCTTTACTCCGGTTATTACTCTGCCGGATATAATGACTACTCTGCAAAAGATTGGAAAGCCGCTTACGAAAAATTTAAAAAAGCCGTTGAATTATCTGATATACTTATTAATAAAAAAGTACTGACTGCAGCTCTTGATACCAATGTGTTGATATTAGCTGGTGTTACAGCAGAGAGCAGCGATAATAAAGAAGAAGCAGTAAAGCATTATCAACGTCTTGCCGACAATAATATTAAAGGTGAGGGTTTTGAAAGTGTGTACCGCTTCTTAGTAAGCTATTATTTTAGCAAAAAAGATTATACCGCATTTGAAAAGTATAAAGTACTGGGTAAACAATTGTATCCGGAGAGTGAATACTTTGACTATGACAAAGTTGATTTTGCTGTTGGCCTGGTAGAAAGCTTTGATGGAAAATTAAAAGCACTGGATGAAGTATTGGCTACTGATCCGAATAATTATAAAGCCAATCAAATATTAGGGGAAATAATATATGACACATTAAACTCCCGTGTTGAAAATCCTGTACTACCAGCAAACGCTGCAGAATTAGAAAAGAGAATGGTTGCGGCATTTAATAATGCGGCTCTTGCAAAACCTGAGTCTGAAATTGCCTATCTTTTTCTTGGCGACCATTTTATCAATAAAGCGGTAAAAGTGAATGATGCCAGGGAAGCACATGCAGAAGACACTAAAAAAAGAACTAAGCCAGGAACTATGGCTTCAAAAGAAGATGTTGCTAAGAGAGAGGCACTTGACAAACAATATGGTGAAACATTAGAACAAGCAAGGGAGCCTTACGAAAAAGCTTGTTCAATTTTTGCAGCCCGTCCAGATATAGATAACAGAACAAAACAACAGTATAAAAAAGCTGCTAGTTACCTGGCTGATATTTTTGCATTCAAAAAAGTGCAGTCAAAAGGAAAACCAGCTGAGCTTGCAAAATATACAGCAGAAGAGAAGAAGTGGGCAGACAGATATGATTCTATTAAATAATTGGTTCTTAAGGAAAGCTACTTAACTGTAGCTTTTCTTTGGAATTATTTATTTAACATAATATATATTATAAGACAAAATCTGTTATATTTGTGGGAATCGGGTATTGGAAATGAATATCGACAATCATCTTGTTTCGAAAGCCACTTTTACAAGTGCCGGTGCTGCCGGTGGCATTACCAATGGTGCTGTTACGGTTGAAAATACTTTGCCCGATGCCACCATTCAAAAAGCATTTGTTGAAGTAAGTATTTTGCTGGCTGATGGTAAAGAATACAGAACTGATTATTATACTGTGCAGAATATAGAACCCGGTGGAAAGAAAACCGTAAAGATCCCTAACACCAGCCGTGGAAATTCCATCGTTTGCCATATCGTTAAATTGAAAAGCATGGAACTAACCAAAGGTGAAATGATATTAGTTGGTAGCCGCTATGTTCCTAATTAATGAATTTACGGGAAACTATACTCGCTGAACATTCCAAAGCGAATTGTGTAAAAATTGTAACCTGGATTGGTAACAACCAGCTTCGCTTTAATCAACTATTGGAACTGTTCCTGGATGATAATGACCCCATTGTTATTCAAAGGGCTGGCTGGCCTTTAAGTTATGCAGTAGAAGCTCACCCCTCGTTTATTCAAAAACATTTTTCCCGGCTATTAAAAAATCTACATAAACCAAAATTGCATACTTCAGTAAAGCGAAACACACTGCGTCTCTTACAAAATGTTGCTATTCCTGAAAAATTTCATGGCGAAGTGATGAACACTTGTTTTAATTATATTATTACTCCCACAGAAAAACCGGCCATCAAAGCTTTTTCATTGGCCGTATTACAACAACTGGCCAAGCAATATCCTGATATTCTACCCGAGATAAAAACAATTATTCAAGATAAATGGGACAATGAATCGGCTGCCTTCAGATCAAGAGCCCGAAAAATTCTGAAAGAGAAAGCCTCTTAATATTTACCCATTACTTTTCTTTCTTATTAAACTCCTTAAATATCAACCGTAAGTTCTGATCGTATGTAATATAATTATACAACCAGTTACTGAATACAAAGAACCTGTTCTTTACGCCCAATATCAGCATCAGGTGCAAACCCATCCAGATCATCCACGCAAAAAAACCACCTAAATGTAATTTAGGTTTCGGCACATCAACTACCGCAAGATTTCTACCTACAGTTGCCATAGCACCTTTATCGTTATATACAAATTCATATTGCTGACTCAGGTCTCCCTTCCTTTCAATTAATTTTAAGTTGCCGGCGATAAGATCCGCTTGCTGCATGGCAACCGGTGCCACCTGCGGATGCCCGTTCGGAAATTTCTCCGTTTCCATATATGCAATATCACCGATAGCATATATATTATCATACCCGTTTACCTGGCAACGCTGATTAATTTTTATCCTATTGCCCCGGGCTATTAATGACTGATCAATTCCTTCCGGTACATTTCCTTTTATACCAGCTGCCCATATTACGGTTCCTGCTGTAATGCTGTTACCATCACTTAATGTTACGGTATTACCATCATATTCTTTTACCATTGTATTGGTCATCACCTTCACTCCTAACCGTTCCAAATATTTCTGCGATTTGGCAGATGATTTTTCACTCATGGTCGCTAAGGTCTTGGCGGTTCCTTCTAACAAGTAAATATTCATATCGGAAAAATCCAGCTCCGGGTAATCTTTCGGCAATACATATTTTTTCATTTCTGCCAATGCACCGGATAACTCCACTCCTGTTGGCCCACCGCCAACTATTACAAAATTCATCCGTCGTTGCAGCTCCGCTTTATCGGTTACTGTTAATGCGTTTTCAAAATTTTGCAGCAGCCGGTAACGAAGTTGTAAAGCCTCTACCGTTGATTTCATGGGGAAAGCATTTTCCTCCATTTGTGTATTACCGAAGAAATTGGTGTCAGCACCTGTTGCTATAACCAGCACATCATAACTTATTTCTTCAGTGTCTGTAATAATTTTATTCTCCGCTGCTACCACTTGTTGCAGCTCCGCTAACCGTATTCTTACATTATTTGTTTTGTGAAATACTTTCCGCAATGGAAAGGAAATATTACTGGCATCTAAGCCTGCCGTGGCAACCTGGTAAAATAAAGGTTGAAACTGGTGGTAATTAAACCGGTCAACCAATACTACTTCAAAACCTGCTTTATTATTTAATCTACGGGCTAATTTTAGTCCTCCAAAACCAGCACCTACTATTACTACTTTCATACATTTCTTTTTGACAAGACAAATTTACACTATTTTCAATAATTATTGAAAATTTAGGAAAATAAAATAGCAGAAAGTTTGGGCTTTGTTTTGAAACAGAAATTAATACAACATCCTCACCTTAATTGTCGCCTTCACCTCTCGCAATAAGCCCAATGCCTGTGCAGACAATTGCTTATCTACATCCAGCACCACGTAGCCGATTGCTTCGTTTGTTTTCAGGTATTGCCCCAGTATATTGATCTTGAATTTATATAGTTGTGTATTTATTTCGGATAATACACCCGGCACATTATTATGAATATGCAAAATGCGATGACTTCCCTCCTGCGGTGGTAATGCCAGTGCAGGTACGGTATGCGAACCGAAAGTGATTCCTTTTTCTAAATAGTTGAACAACTTCACACTTACATCTTCACCAATATTTTGTTGCGCCTCTTCAGTTGATCCTCCAATATGCGGTGTAAGAATAACATTGGGCAGATCCTGCAACGGCGTTTGAAAACGATCGCCATTTTTCTCCGGCTCCCACGGAAATACATCAATAGCTGCTCCACCAATTGCTTCGTCAATAATGGCGGTACGAAGTGCATCAAGATCCACCACTTCTCCCCTTGCGTAGTTTATTAATATCGCACCCTTCTTAAAATATTTAAGATTGGTTTTATTGATGAGGTTTTTTGTTTGAGATGTTTCCGGCACATGCAAGGTCACTACATCGGATTTGCTTAGCACTTCTTTCAAAGTTTTTCCATCGCTGGCATTACCTAATGGAAGTTTTGTTTCCGTATCATAAAACAGCACTTTCATGCCTAATGCTTCTGCCAACACACTTACCTGGCTGCCGATATTGCCATAACCGATGATGCCCAATGTTTTTCCCCGCAATTCATAACTGCCTTTTGCGTCTTTCATCCAGATGCCTTCATGTGCCGCTTTATTTTTATCGGGTATGCGGCGGATGAGCATAATGGCTAATCCAATTACCAATTCTGCCACCGACCTTGTATTAGAATACGGCGCATTAAAAACCACTACACCATTTTTAGTAGCAGCTTTCAGGTCAACCTGGTTCACACCAATACAAAAACAACCAATGGCCTGTAATTTTTTTGCGGCATCCAGTATGTTTTTGGTGATCTGTGTTTTGGAACGGATGCCCAGTATATGTACATCTTTAATTTCTTCTATTAATTGTTCTTCGGTGAGAGCTTTCGAAATTTTTTCCGTTTGCACATATCCATGCCGTTGAAAATTCTTTACGGCTACATCACTGATATTTTCTAGAAAAAGTATTTTGATTTTTTCTTTCGGGTAACTTGTTTTGCCTGCTTTTGCCATATTACAAATATACTATCTCAATAAAGCAGTTGATTGCAATGCACTAATAATGCTATTAACATTTGGCACAGTTATGGGGAAAACTAAACGCTTCACTCCCGGATTCAGCCTTTTATTTTGCCACAATTCAAAAACCTATTGCTTGAAGACCATTTTTGTATTTATACTAACGACTGTTTTGCTTTCTGCCTGTAATAATTCTTCCAAAAAAGCGGAAGTAGCAGAAGATTCATTGCAATATTATCCTCCCACTCCTGAAGCATTGAGTAAAGATGAATTCCGAAATTACTTTCGCCAGCTCAGCAGTTTCTTTGATACTACTTTATTGGATAAAGGATTTAACGGCGGCATCCTCATCGCCAAGAACGGTTCTGTTATTTATGAAAAATATGCAGGCTATGCCAACCTTCGCAAAAAAGATTCCATTACGGCCAATACATCCATGCATATTGCCTCCACCACCAAAACATTTACCGGTATTGCTATACTGCGATTGATACAGGAACAAAAATTATCGCTGAATGATAGCATTAATAAATTTTTTCCCGGCTTTCCGTATGCCGGCATCACGGTGAAGATGTTGTTGAATCATCGTAGTGGCTTGCCTAATTATTTATACTTTATGAGTAATAATAAATGGGGCATGGATGAAAAAGGAAAATGGAACAAACAATTTGCCCGCAATGAAGATGTGCTGCAAATGATGATGGACAAAAGACCTGACCCTACCGGCCGTGCAGATGGACGTTTTAATTATTGCAATACCAATTATGTGTTGCTGGCCATGATCGTTGAAAAAATAACCGGCCAAACTTTTCCGGACTATATGCAGCAGAAATATTTTGGGCCGCTGCAAATGACCAACACTTATGTATTCACCTTAAAAGATACCTTAACTGCCACGCCATCTTATACTGCCAATGGTACTTATTGGGATTTTGATTTCCTGGATGCTACCTATGGCGATAAAAATATTTACTCCACCCCGCAGGATCTGTTGAAGTGGGACCAGGCTTTGTATACCGACCAGGTACTTAGCCCTGCCCTGCTTGATTCTGCATTTACACCGTACAGCCACGAAAAACCATCCATACATAATTATGGATTGGGTTGGCGCATGCAAAATTTACCGAACGGTAAAAACATTGTTTATCATTTTGGCAAATGGCATGGCAACAATGCAGCCTTTACCCGGTTGATGGATGAGAAGGCCACCATCATTATTCTTGGTAATAAATTTACCCGCAGCATTTATTATGCAGCACATGGTGCTTATGAAATTTTTGGTGCATATGGGCAAGAGAGTGAGAGTGATGCGGATGAGATAGATAGTTTGAAGACGAAGTTGCTGGCGCCGAAAGAGAATAGGAGTAAGAAATAAAGTATTTAATTTCTCCGCTTCTTTGCGGTAATGTTTAAAGGATTTGTTTCTTCTTGCTTTTCTTTCTTGCTTTTCTTTTTGCCTTGATGCAAAAAGAAACAAAAAGATCAAGGCAAACCCGAAGGCTCCGCCCGTTTTGCCATCCCTCGCCCCCTTTTCTGTTTTGTCTGCGTCCTGTTATTTTTAGATGAGTGATGATTGAAACAATTTGAAAGACTCAGATGCTTACAGTGAGTGGTTGATTGTTTGCAGATATTATTAATGGAGCCGCACGGTGGCGGCTCTTTATTTTGTATTTGTGCTATACGGATCGATTACTTATGCAGGAGCTAATACCAATTCTACATCAAGGTTGGTTGTTTGCCCGAGTTTGATCACTATACCGGGTATTGTTTGGGGTATGTAATCGGGTTTTGAAAATTTGATACTGTATGTGCCGGGTATGGGAATTTTTACACTGTATTCTCCATCGCCGTCTGAAGTGGCTGTGAATGTTTGCCCGATGACTTCTACTAATACATCACTTAACTCATCGCCAGAACTACTGCTTGTGATAATGCCGGCAGCTTGTGTGGGTATGTTGCCCTGGTCTATAATTTCTCTTGCTGCTTTGTACGTATTGTAAAACTCTGTATCGCTTAATTTAAAATTAAGCATCAAAGTGTCCAATGTGGTTCTACAAAGTGTTCTTGTTTCTTTGATAAGCGTTTTTAATTGTTCTGTTAAGGCTACCTGCTCACTTTGTTTGGCTCTTGGTGCCGGTGCTTTTGCTGTGTAATTATCAATTAATGTTTGATAGCTGGTGAGTGTGGCAGCAGTGATACCGAAAGGTGGTAATGCTGCAATGTGAGTGTTTGCATTGTCGTGGATGGTTTGTGCTCTTTCGGACAGATCATCATCTTTTAATGATTTTAAATCTGACATGGTGACTTTGGAAAGTGATTGCAGTATGATATCATTTACTGAAACTGCATAGGCATACAAGAGACCTGCATTAATAACGGTGGTGTTACGCAGAGCATCTCTTGTAAAATTTTTGTCGGGAGTGATACCCGAGGTGACTGTTTGCTGTTGCTCTGATGTGTTAGCAATAGCATCAATTTTTGCTTTAAGATTTGTTTGTGCAGTAACGAGTGCAGGAACTGTGGCTACTGCAACTGCATTAGCATCGAGTACTGCATCTACAACAGTAAACATGCTGTAGACGGCGTTTTGTTCATCTGTCATAATTGATAAGGTTTGTGCTTAATGCCGAACTTTTCTTTTTGGAAAAGCGATAGCGGCAGAAGCGGTTAATAAAAAAAACTGTTGCCGAGATATTTGAAAAGGCGGCACTGTTGCTGAACCTGTGCCAGCTTTGCTTCTATTTTTAATTGTGGTGGCAGATTTTTTTGTGGTAGTGTAATTTTCTGCCGGGGTAGTTGTCCAATCTGCTGAGCTGAGAAGGCTTTCTGCCGAGCCGAGAAGGCTTTCTGCTGAGCCGAGACAGCAATCTGGCGAGCCGAGAAGACTTTCTGTTAAGCTGAGCAAGCAATCTGCTGAGCCGAGAAGGCTTTCTGACGAGACGAGACAGCAATCTGCCGAGCCGAGAAGGTTTTCTGCCGAGCCGAGAAGGCTTTCTGGTGAGCCGAGAGGACAATCTGGCAAGCCGAGCAGGCAATCTGCTGAGCCGAGATGGCAAACTTCTGCAGTTTTGCTTGTTTCTGTTTGTTTGCAATAACGAGCTACTATTGTAATTGCCTGTTCTTGAAGCAGGAGTAATAAAACTACTGGTATGACAGATTGTACCTTCATGAAAAGTGAAGGTAAAAACGGAAAGAAATACAAAAAATCCCCCGTTAGTAGTACTTATAAGAGAAAACCTTTAGGATTTAAAGGAATTGATATACCCTGTTAGTGGTATTTTTTCCTGTTACTATAAAAAAGGTTTTAGAGTTACTTTTTTACAGCCTGGCTGGTATTGGAATTTACCTACCCCACTGAGATTTTTAGTACTATAAAG
The DNA here is from genome assembly GCA_964641575.1 of uncultured Chitinophaga sp. GTDB lineage: Bacteria > Bacteroidota > Bacteroidia > Chitinophagales > Chitinophagaceae > JJ008. The sequence goes on from CAZXMP010000026.1 coordinate 29,176, forward strand.
CTTGTGAAGAACCCGAAATTTGTAAAAATGTAAGTTGTATTTGCGAAACTCTTGCGGGCATACTAAAATCTTGCATAAACACAGTTAATAAATTGAAAATCAGCTGTACAATTTTCACTGAATAAAAAAAAATGATGTTCGTATATTCGCTAATACGCAAGTTAGGCGCTACTATATGACGCTCCAGAATAAAATAAGCTTATTTATCGCATATTCTACTTATGCCGTACTCTTCTACAGTATTGTGGCTGGACAACCAACAGTTGTAATGGAGTATGTTACCTATTCTCCAGCGCCTCTATTTGCAATTCTAATTTTATTATTTACGCCTCAGGTGACAATTAACAAAGGTGTGGCCTTCTTTGCTTTTTGTTGTATACTATACTATGCGCAATTTTACATTGTCATTGACCATATCATTAGCGGGAATAATTTTCAATGGCTTATTCCAATAATGAGTTGTTTAGGATCAGTATTCATCAGTTTGGTATACAGCTTGCTATTTCTAGGTAACGGAGACTTAAAGAAAGATATTTTAATGCCGCTCCGATTAGGATTATTGGTTTCAATTCCAACTTTAATTTGCAGCTTATTTGAGCCATCTTTTGACAGCCTTATTGATCAGCTGCTTTCGATCGGACTTTATTCAATATTTCCATTTTGGATATTAGCAATGAGTAAACATCTGCTAAACGACCGCAGCGCCTAACATGAACTGTGTAAAAAAGCAAATAAATTTTTTACTTTTTTAGGGTTTAGGTG
>CAZXMP010000027.1:0-29254 GCA_964641575.1 uncultured Chitinophaga sp.
TCATCCCCTTCTTCTGTTCTCCAGATGGGCAAAGGTGTACCCCAAAATCTTGAACGGCTTAAATTCCAATCCACCACATTCTCTAACCAATTACCAAAGCGGCCTTCGCCAGTTGATTTTGGTTTCCAGTTGATGGTTTTATTTAACTCCACCATTCTTTCTTTTACAGCCGTGGTTTTGATAAACCATGCATCCAATGGATAATAAAGAATGGGTTTATCTGTTCTCCAGCAATGCGGATAATTGTGTTCGTATTTTTCTACTTTAAAGGCCCGGTTCTCTTTTTTCAGTTTTACGCTGATGTCGACGTTCACATCAACATAGTTAGGGTCGTCTTTATAATTCTTTACATACCGATTGCTGAACTCTCCTAATCCAGCTACAAATTTTCCTTCTCTGTCCACCATCGTTAGTATGCCGATGTTGTATTTTTTTCCAACTTTATAGTCATCAGCACCAAATGCCGGTGCGGTGTGAACGATACCGGTACCATCTTCGGTAGTAACAAATGAATCCACCATTACACGGAATGGTTTTGCATCAGGAGTTATTTCTTGTATTGCTGCTAAGGAGTTGCCTTCGTAAGGAAGTAGTTGTTCGTACTCAGCACCTTCAATGTCTTTCCCTTTGAACTCAGCAACTATTTTATAAGGAAGATTCTTACCGTCGTTTTTATATTCAGCAAAATCAGCATTTTCGTTCTCCGCTTTGAAATATTTTCCTAACAATGCTTTTGCCAAAATGATATTAACCTCATTGTGCAAATAAGGATTAACCGTTTTTACTAAAATATAATCAATGTTGCCACCAACGGTTAATCCTAAGTTAGAAGGCAAAGTCCATGGAGTAGTCGTCCAAGCCATGAAAAAGACTTCTTCATTAGCTACAGCATCAAATAAGAATTTCGATTTCTCATTGTTGATTGCTTTGAACATTGCTACAGCACTCGTATCCTTTACATCTTTATACGTTCCCGGTTGATTTAGTTCATGTGAACTTAAACCCGTTCCTGCTGCCGGTGAATAGGGCTGGATACTTACACTTTCGTACAACAATCCTTTTTTATACAATTCACTCAGTATCCACCAGAGTGTTTCAATGTATTCGTTCTTGAAAGTGATATAAGGATCGTTGAGGTCAACCCAGTAACCCATCTTGCGGGTTATGTCATCCCACTTGTCTTTATATCTTAATACCGCTTCCCGGCATTTAGCATTATAATCTTCTACAGAAATTTTTTTTCCAATATCTTCTTTGGTGATGCCTAATTCTTTTTCAACTCCTAATTCAATTGGCAAACCATGGGTATCCCATCCGCCTTTTCTTTTTACCTGGAAACCTTTCATGGTTTTGTAGCGACAAACCAGATCCTTCAAGGTTCTTGAAATAACATGGTGGATGCCGGGCATGCCATTGGCACTGGGCGGACCTTCATAAAACACAAAAGGAGCAGCCCCTTCCCGAAGGGAAACACTTTTCTCAAATGCCTGTTTTTCAGTCCATTTGACAAGTATTTCTGCCTCGAAAGCTGGTAAGTTTAAGCCTGAAAATTCTTTGTATTTAGCACTCATAGCCGTTCTAAAATGGTGGCGAAGTTACGGAAATAAAAGCCCGGACGGAAAGACTAAAAAACAGAAAATCCGAAATACACCTCCACTAAAGGAAATATTCTTTCGGACTTTCGTTCTTACTGACTTTCGGACTATCTATTGAGCAGCTATTGCTTTTCCATCGGTGCCAATAAACTTGGTTATCTCTGCTGTTATCTTGCCATCAATGTCTGCATCAGTTATTTTTTTATCAGCATAATCTTTTGCCTGGCTGATCAAGTATTCATGCAACAATTTGCCATCAATTTTATTTTTTAAGGAGATGCTGTTGTGAGTACTAATATAGTCGGCCCAAATTTTGCGAACCTTGCCCCAATAAGCACTATTCTTTTCCCAATATGCTTTTGCAGCAGCACATTCTTTTTCATCAATTCTTTTGTAGGTGTTATGTCCTTTTTCTTCCACCAATAATTTATCTACGCCATTTGCCCGGATAATTTTTTGATTGTCCTGCTCATGCAGGTAACCGCTGTCGGTGATGTTCATGCGGTTAGTTCTTTTCAAAATATTATAATCGCTGCGAACAGAATACTCTCTTCTTGGCAACGGAGCATCGGTAGTGTTTTGCCAAATAATTTTTCCATCCAAGTTTACAAACTGACTAAAGCCCTGGTAGCGGGGTTCATCGGCTACTTCCCAAACGGTTTGTGTCCACTTGCCTTTTACCTGTTCAGCGGGTACGGTTTCTTTTACCCATGTTCTATCGCCTTTATATTTCCAGATGATTGGATTTTCATAGGTCCATTCTTCCCGCCAATGCTTTACAATTACGGTTGGTGATACAATTAATAAATGTTGAATGACAATTTTCTTATCTGTTACTTCTATTGGTAATGCCAATTCTGCTGTGCCGCCAATTTCCTCTCTGTCGTGAAATTTATAATCAGGATCCGGAGCAAATGTTTCTGCATATTTAAAAGCTACCTCAAAACAACCGCAAAGTTTATCTACTATTTTTTTCCCATCCTGTTGAGCATTTAATCCTGTTGCCACAATCGTAAAAGCCACTAAGCCTGTTAATCTTCTTATCATCATTTTATATTTCTTGCAAATAAACGATGATGATATTGCTATGAGTTACGGAATCAGAAAAGTAGTTTACGCAAAAAGAAAAACCATTCCCGCATTTTGCAGGAATGGCTTACTTGATTCTTATATATAAAAAGTTACCCCTTCTTCAATAATACTAATTCAAAGGAAGGATATCCTCTTTCTCCATTTTGTGTTAAAGCTGTAAAACGAATTTTATAGTAATTATTCGTTCCATCTTTAATAATGTAATACCTGTCTGTTCTTACTGCAGGTGCCGAACCCGGCCCCCCTCCTGAACGCCAATCGGCACCAATGGCAGTTTGTGCTGTTACAAAAGTTTGTGCGGCAATATCTGCTTCTGCAAAATCGTCAAATGCTTTGGCAGTTGATAATACTTTGGCGACTTGTACATTTCGGTTACTAATCACAATATCCTGAAACAGGTATGGCACTTCGCCGCTACCAAAATTGGTGACGTTTGAAAAATGTGTCCATGCAATATCCCATTTATTTTTTTCAGGCTCTACCGAAACTGCACCATTATTAAAAGAAATATATTTAAAGAAATAAGCTTCGTCTTTCGCAATAGTAATCTCCTGGAAAGTAGTGGCCGCAATATCTGCATGTTGTAAGGTGTATCCACCGCTTGCAGTACGAAGGATGCGAATTTTTTTCCAGCCTCTGGATGCTGCCGGACTTCCCGGTGCTAATCCCCTGTTAACGATATACACTTTATTATCAGTGGCAGTGGCACTTATAGCAGCAATAGCAGTCCTGGTAATATCACCGTTTGGATAATCAATATAGGGCAATGAAAGGGTGGTTGGTGCAAATTGATTGAATGATACTTCACTGGTCAATCCAATGGTATCAGCAAGATTTACTTGTGTAAGATCATTCTTGTTAAGCTGCTTAGCCATCATGGCAGAAGATGAATTCAGAATTACTCTGAAATCATCAGCTCCAGTGTAAAAACCAAGATCCCAGTTATTGCGGTTAACGGCTGTAGTTCTGTTGGCACTAAGGTCTATAAATACTTTATTAGGATACAAAACGCCGCCCCCATTAACTGTAACTGTAGAATTAGCAGCTACAAGTTCCCCGAAAGTCAGGATCATTTGTTTTTTTGCACCGATAAAAACGGGTGCGCCGGAACTATAAATATCGAATTGTAATTTCTCATCGCCATCGAATAAAACACCATTTACCTTTGATAGTGTGAAGAAGGCTTCATTGTTTCCAGATGGAATTGTCAATTCAAGTTTACCTGCAGTGGCAGCCGGTACGGTAGTATAATCCGTTCCATATACTACTCCTTGCTCCGACAGATTTACCGTAACCGGAATAGTACGATCCGTTGGCCGCACCAATTCTATTTTCACCCTAATTGATGTTTCCGCTGCATTTATTCCTTGTGCAGTTGTTTCAAAATTTACAAGATTGTCTGCTTCCAGTGCATCTTTCTTGCGGCAACCTGTAACCAGTAAAAGCAGAGAGATGCCAGTGAGAATTCCGTTAGTTATTATTTTTTTCATCATTTCTAGTTGTAGTGTTATTGGTATTGCTTGATGCTATTTCTTTTCCCAGTTAAAAACAAGCCCGGTAAAAAATGAACGACCGGTTCCCACATTGAGTCCGCCGCTTGTATGTATACCTCCGCTTACGAAACTGCTTCTGATACGATCTGCATCAAATATGTTTCTCACACCGGCGCTAAGTGAAAAATGGCGGAATAACTTTTTATTCAGCGTAATATCAGCCATATGAAAACCATCAGTTTTCGCTAAAATTATATCGGTACCGCTGGTTACATATCTTGGACGTTTACCCGTAAACTTGTAGAAGAGATTAACATCAAGCCGGATGGCAGAAAACGAATAACCGGCAATAACATTTGCTTCAGGCGACCATTGTAATTCGGGTAATGATTTGTCTGTAGCCGCATAAAGATTATAAAAACCAGTGTACGAAGCTCCGGCAGAAATACTAAATGCTTTCTGCTTCAGGCTGGCATTAATATTTACTCCCCCTGTTTTACTATCCGCAACATTATAAAGCCGGGCAGTATCAGATGCTTGTGTAAATACATAATCGATAAGATTTTTTACACTATTATAAAAACCACCCGCTACTACTGTATATACAACACCTGCTTTGTTATTCGTTTTCCAGTTTAAAGAACCGGTAAAACTATTGGAGGTTTCTGCTTTCAGGTCTGGATTACCCACCACCTGGTGATTGGCATCGAAGAAACTGAAATATAATTCTCTTAACGAAGGAGAACGGAAACCTCTTGCATAAGATAGGCGGAGATCAATGTCTTTAGTGAGCACTATTTTCGTATTCAGAGAAGGTATTACTGGTGGTGCATCGTACACTGAATTCTTGATGAACCGAAGACCGGGACGAATATTAATTTTTTTGGACGGTGTGATTTCTGATGTGATAAAAAAAGCATAATCATTTACCCTGTTATTTCCTTTTTCTAATCTTTCTCCTTCACCACTTTCAAGGTTTATATCTACACCCGGTTGAAAAGATATTAAGGATGAAAATTTATAATATGCTGTAGTACGAAAAGTAAATCCGTGGAAATTTACAACCGATTGGCGACCTGCACCCGGGTCAAGTCTTGTATCTCCATTTGCTTTATTTACTGTAGTAGAAAAAACCTGGCGACTATAATCACTGTAAGAAGCCTGCAACTGGATATTGAGATTACTATTAGCGAAATAAGAAGCCTGCACTTGTTGCATTATCCGCTGTGATAAGTATTCCTGATCATAAGCCAGTGTATCGCCAGAATTAGCTTCGCCATAAGGCAAAAAATTACCCGGGTTAGTGATGATCTCATCCAAACCATCTATTCTATACCGAACACTGAATTTTCCTTTTGCATACCCAATAAATCCATTCGCCAGCAACTGATCTTTTTTATGCCACACCAGTTCCCTTCCCATAGCCGTGTCTTTCCATCCACCAAAATAATTATGGCCAAATGAACCACCCACTTCCCAATTTTTATGACGAGCTGTAAAACCGACATATTGATTATGAATGCCTTGTTTAATACCATATTCATTACCAACAGACTCTTCCTGCAATCTAGCATTCAACGTAAACTTTGCAGCGCCACCTTTCTTTGTAATAATATTAATAACACCCGCCAGTGCATCTGCACCATATACAACTGACATTGGTCCTTCTATTAATTCAATACGTTCAATTGAATTAATATCAATCTGGTTAATGTCCACTTCATTTGAAGTACCCTGTCGGCCCAGCATTGGTAATCCATCTACCAATAATTTTACATTCTGTCCGCTCAACCCGAGCATAGTAATATCCGAACCGCCGGTTGCGGGATCTTGTGCAAAGCGTACATTCAATTCGTTCTTTAACACATCCTGCAGATTTGCTGCACCTTGCTGTTGAATTCTTTCTTTGGAAATGGTACGTACCTGGTAAACAGAATTTTTTGCTGATTGGGGTTTATACTGCCCTGTAATAACTACTCCCTCTAAATCTTTTGCTTTCGTAGTGTCTTGCTGGGCTGAAACTGTTCCTGCCATTAATAAAGCAATAGCTATACTGTATTTTTTTCTCATAATTGTTTGCTTGCGGATGCAAAATTGATTAACTGTCAATTAAGATTTATCATACTTATGTCAGGAGTGTTGATTTTAAAATTGTTTTACAAACAAATGACGCTACTGTATAGCAAATCATATTCGGCAATGACATAAATCATGTTGGTTTGAAAATGTTGAGCAAATGTGATGTATGAAAGAGAAGCTTCGTCGCTTAACCGGGAAAATTAATTACGCAAAAAGGAAACTGACTTTTTAATGACAATAAAAAAAGGCTGCTCTTTTCAGAACAGCCTTTTTTATCGGGAATTTTTTTGTTAGTCTACTATTACAATTCCTTTTGCTTCTACCCTAATTTCTTTCTTAGGCTCGGTAATTTTTGCAATTTCTTCTTTGGATTTTTTTGCATCTTCTGCATAGTGTTTTAATTCGGCTACAGAAGTTGTTTTAATTTTAAGTTCCCCATCAATAACTACTGTTTTACCAGTAGCTGCAACAGGTAAAAAGAATCCATAATCTTTCATTTTCACCATGGCAGTTTCCCCATTAGCCAACTCCAATTTTAACCAACAACCTTTTTTAGGGCATACTTCAGTTATTTTAGCTTTAATTTTTCCATCCACTTTATCATTACCCTCACTCAATTTTGCAACTGCATCGTTAATTGCAACTGCGCCTTCTGTTGTGATTTTTTCGCCATACCATTCACCAGGTTTTGCATCACCAGCAGGTGGTTGTGCATTGGCTATAACAGCAAATCCGGCTACCAAAAGGCTTAAGAATACTTTTTTCATATAAATTGTTTTAATCGTTTTTAGTAATAGGACTGCAAAGATAGCTATTAGTCGGAAATAGTTGCCTATTCAGGTTTCACGGGTTGACTAAATTCTACCGGCGGCGCAGAAATTGCGTTTAGAAAGGCCAGTAAATCCTTTATTTCTCTTTTGCTTAAGTTTATTTGTTGTATCAATGGATCGTATCCGGCAAAACCACCTTCATTGTAAACATTCAAAATATCGACCAGAGAATGTTGGCTACCGTTATGCATCCAGGGGCCAGTTTTGGCTACATCCCGTAACGAAGGCGTTTTAAACTTTCCGGTATCTGCATCTATATGCGAAAACATATACAATCCTTTATCTTTTGAAATCTGGTCTGGAAAAAAGAAACCGTTGTTATGAAACTGGTTATCGGAAAACATTGCCCCATTATGACAATTCATACACCTTGCTTTGGTACGAAAAAGATGCAGCCCTTTTAATTCGTTTTTCGTTAATGCTTTTTTATTGCCTTCCAAAAATTTATCAAACTTGCTTTTATTACTCACAACTGTTTTTTCAAATGTTGCAATCGCCTCGGCCATTTTATCCGGGTTTATTTCATCACTGTCAAATGCTTTTTTAAAAAGCACTTTATAACCATTTATTCTCCGAAGCTTGCGCATCACATCCGGCATATCGCTATGCATTTCTGATGCGCTATTGATGGGTGCAAAAGCCTGGTCTTGCAAACTGCTGGAACGACCATCCCAAAAAAGCCGCTTATAAAACCAAGTGTTTTGAATGGTTGGAGAATTTCTTTTATTAATCGCACCTTCATGTCCGAGAGATTTTTCTATTCCATCGGTCCAGTTAAGTTCTGGTTTATGACAAGTAGCACAACTTATTTTTTCAGAGCCGCTCAATCTTGTATCAAAAAATAATGCTTTGCCAAGCTCAACAACATTTTTTATGGAATCGTTTTGTAAATCAACAGGGCTTGCAGGAAGAACGCCTAATTCGATCCATTGGACTCCTGCATCAACAAGAGGTTTGGGCCATTCGGAAGGAGGACGGGAATAGATATCCCGTAGACTTTCTTTAGAAAAAGAAATACAAACAGTAACGACTGCTGTCAAAAATATTGTAACAAAGAATTTTCTCATTACTGATTAATCAGAAAGTAAATCATTAAATAAACCCTCTACAGTTTTTTGCACCGCAACGACAAGGTAATTTTCCATCATGATGTGTTTCACCATAATCACAACTCAACTCCTGCCCTTTTTTAATATTTTTCAATGCATAAAACTCTACCCTGTTCTTCATCACCCGTAAATAAGTATTAGGACCGCAGGAGTGATTGATAAAACGCATATCATTAGGATTGGCCGATGCATTCAATGCTAAGTCGTCATCCAATTCAACCAGATTAATGACTTTTAAATTCTTGATCAATTTCATCGCCTCCTTCATAGTGATGATAGTACCACCAAGGTCGCCAATCTTTTTACGGGCCGGAATTCGTTGCAAGGCATAAGCTCCCATACCTGCAATTTTACTCTTGGCCACTTTTACCGGGTAATGAATTTTATATTCTGGTGTAATGATTTGTTTTGGCATTGCTTAATCGTTTATCCAGGTGATTTTTTCTTCAATTGGTTTTCTTGTAGCACCGGTAGATGGAATGGCAATATGGCCGATATAAAAAAAACCAAGCAATTTATCTTCTTTGCCTAGTCCAAAAAACTCTTTTGCTTGTTCCTTATAGGTAACGCCGCCGGTTGTCCAGTAGCCGCCTAATCCATATGCTGTAACAGAAAGATATAAATTCTGCACTGCACATGATACTGCTGCAATATCTTCTATCTCCGGAATATTTTTATTATTTGTTCTCTGCATACCAATGGCAATGATATGAGATGCCTTTAATGGATTTTGTTGCAGCTTGCCGTATGTAATTTCTTTAAAATTCTCTCCCGCCAACTTTTTATATAATTCACTTTGAAAAGTAGCCAGTTTTTTCAAGCCTTCCCCACTAAAAACAGTAAAATGCCAGGGCTCTTGCTTACCATGATTGGGTGCCCAACTGGCATTGATCAATATTTCTTTTATGACCTCATCATCTACTTTTTTACCAGCTTCTAGTTGATCGGGAAAAGTTGAACGACGGCTACGGACTAGTTCATTAAACAAATCTGGATGCATGCATTTTATTTAAGCAAAAATAAAGGTAGCTGCTTAATTGAAGGCCGCTTATTTATTTTAACTTACATAAAATTTATTACTATGGTATCGAAACCAATACAAGAGGCCCTGAACAAACAAGTACAAATGGAAGCTGAATCATCTCAAGCTTACCTGGCAATGGCCTCCTGGGCAGAAATACAACCAGGGCTGGAGGGTGTTTCTAATTTTTTCTACCAGCAATCGGACGAAGAAAGAGTACATATGCTTAAACTACTTCGCTTTATTAATGAAAGGGGTGGATTTGCTGTTGTACCTGCATTAGCACAACCCATCATCACTTTCAAATCCATTAAAAGCGTATTTGAAGAATTTTTAACCCATGAATTGAAAGTGAGTGACAGCATCAACGATCTTGTTCATCTTTCTTTAACCGAAAAAGATTATGCCACACATAACTTTCTACAGTGGTATGTAAATGAGCAGATAGAAGAAGAACGTTCTGCAAGAACACTGAATGATAAATTAGAAATGATTGGTGATGATAAAAGCGGACTTTACCTTTTTGACAGAGATATCATGAATTTTAGAGGCGCTGGAGGAAAGAAATAATGTATCACGCAGTGAACGATGGGATAAAACTTTTCAAACTCAGCATTCACTGCGTGAAATAAACTTCTATTTAAGCTTCCATCTTATCCCGGCATAAGCCTCTCTCCCTCTTGTTGGGCCCCATACCGATGAAATATCAAAATAAGGACTAAAAGGATCTTGCCAACTGATGATAGGTTGACTTTGGCGAAAGTTGAAAATATTTTCGCATCCAGCATACACTTCAAAATTTTTAAACACATAAGTAAACTGTGTATTTACAGTTGTATAATTTTCTGAATAATCAGGCCGCTGATATGTTTGCGGATTTGATTTTGTATTTGGCAACCGTTGTTTCCCATACCAATGGATATTCATATCGGCATGAAATTTATTACTAACTGGTTTGTAGCTAAACGTAGTTAATACTTTATTCCGGGCATTAAAAGGTAATTCTTCTTTTATACCATTATTATCTCTATACACATCCAAAAAGTTGTACCCTGCTTTAAATTCAAATTTCTTATATAATTTAATGAAGAAATCTGTTTGAAAACCATTGCTTACACTTTTGCCTGTATAATTTTTAATAAATGCCTTTGTTGGGTCTGTATCATAATCGGGAAAAACCTGGTTCTGAAAATTTGTTCTGTAATAATCAACACTGATATAACCAGAAACATTTTCGCTTTCAAACTTTTGCGTAGCATTGATGCCCATGTTCAATGCTCTTTCAGGTTTTAGTGCTTCTAAAAAAACTATATCTCTTGAGCTTGCTAACAGCCCGATATTTTCACTAAACAAATTAACTGTGCGCCAACCACTGCCGATATTTGCACGGATCGTTAATTTAGAAGTAGGATCATACTTTAGCAATGTTCTTGGTGTTGCATACCAACCAAACTGGTTGTGATTATCCGCTCGCATACCAGCAATCCACGTCAGCTTTCCATTTAAGAAAGTCAAAGTGTTTTCAGCAAATAATCCTGCTATTTTCTCATTCCGATTGTAATTGCCATCATAATTCCTGTTAATAAAATTGTCAGTGAATGCAATACTTTCATTCATGTTAAGGCTCTTAAAACTAATGCCCGTTTTTAACGTATGATTTTCTGATTTAGTTAATTCGTACTGCAGGTTAACAAATGCATTGGTTTGTTTTGCTTTGTATGATACTGAGCCAAACCATGAATCCTGATTTTGTTGAAATGCAGAAGTATAAAGTGAAAGGCGGTCTTTGTCATTAAATCGATAACTTGTTTTAGCCCAAAATTCTGGTTGATTTAAAGAAACCGTGTTGCCGTAAACAGTGCTGCTACCTTTATCATTGCCAGGCCTAAAAGTAGTTTGTCCGCCGATGCGATTCTCGTTCAAAAAGCGAACAGCAAATTCACTGCTCCATCCCCAATCATTTTCTTTGCCGATTTTCCATTTGTTCATTACCATATACCGGGTAAGTAATGGCAGGTCGAGAAAATTATCTTTATCTCTATCTATTTTGTTTGCTGGCTGCACCGTATGAAAAGCTAGAAGGCTATGCCACTTTCCAACCTTAAAATTTGTAGCAAGATTCAAATGCTTTTCAGCAAAACTATTCATGTACACATTGGCAAATAGTTTCTCCGTGGTATTGGGTTGTTTTGTTATTACATTGATTTGGCCACTGATGCTTTCATGCCCCTGCAATACACTGTTAGCTCCTTTTGAGATATAGATATTATCTACCAATGTTCCGGGAATGCCACTGATACCATAGGTAAAAGTGAGTCCCTGTATCATAGGAAAACCATCAATCAATACCTGATTATAAACACCTGATAAACCTAAAATGCGCAATTCTTTTGCATTGGTAATTACATTAGTAGTTTGTGGTTGAACACTGGATTGGGTTTCGAAACAACCAGCCAAATCGCAACAGGCAGATTTTTTTAGTTCCGCAGAAGTGATGATTTCGGTTTTAATAGCTGAAAGATTGGATTGTATAATGCCGTCTTTTTCTGACCGAACTACAACTTCCTGCAAATTGCTTTTCTCTTTCAACACAAACAATATTGAATCTTCCATAGTGATATCAACTGTATCATGAGCATAACCACTATGACTTACAACCAGCTTATTGCTATTGGCTGATTTTTTTATAGTGAATCTTCCATCTTCTTTAGCAGTTACCCCTTTTTTACTATTGAGCCAAACGATAGAAGCACCCGGCAAAGGTTGATTGTTCTTATTAACTACCCTGCCGGAAATAGTTTGCGCAACTACCCCGGCCGGAATCAGCAAGGATAGATAAATTATATACTTCAGCATTAGTTTGTTTTTACTTTATAGGGCCTGTCTTTCGGATCGCTACAGCCGGGAGTGCTTTCAATAGCTTTGAATAATTCTTTCGTCCCAACTAAAGCTTTGTTGAAAGTAATTTGAAACTCAGAAACCGGACCTACTTTGCCTGATTTACATTCAGCTACGCCTTTTAATTCTTTAATATTATCCGACAAGGTTACTAAGTCGTTTTTACAAGTAACCCCTTTTACTTTAATTGTAATGGTTGTATCAGTTACAGAAGTTTGGGTTTGCGCAAATGAAGTGTTGGCGATTGCCATAAGAATGAGTGTTGCTATAAATAATTTCTTAAACATCGTTTTATTTTTTATTGAATGCTAAAAATGGTTCATTCATATGCATTGGTTGCATATTATACAAATTCAAGTAGAATACTATTCAAAAAAAGTAATTAAACACCTTTTTTTGAGATTGATTTATCAACTAAATCTGGGAGGCTGGAACAAACTCGCCGAGAATTCCGAGTTGAGAGAAAATGAATACTCGTAGTATTTATTTGAAGAGTAAGGTAAAACAGGTGTTGCAGTTGTGTAGTTATTTGCTACATTAAATTCATATGCTGTTGAACAAATTGAAAATGGGGGGCAATCATTACAGTCGCTCTTTTCATCCTCTTCATGTCCACTCTCTTCTTGTTCACAATTATCACAACATTTCGCAACAAGTTCTTCCTGCTCACAATTATCCACAAGAGTGCATGGCACAACTGCGTTGAACAGAACTATAAAAGACAATATAAAAGCGAATATTTTCAAGTTCGTAAAGGTAATTAAAAAAGCAGGATTATCATAGCCGGACATTACCGGGTGCTTATCCTAATCATTACAGCAAGGTCGCATGGGGTTTCCACAGGCAATACTGGCGACACATTTCCGCTTCCAGTATTGCCTGTTGGAATTTTAACTACAAAAAAATTACACCCAAACCAAAAACTTGGAATTCCCCCAACTACTTCTTTCCAATTTTTCACTGTAATTCTGAATGAAAGCATTATAAAGTATACAGAAATATGTTCATCAGGATAAGGTTGCCCAAGAAATATGTGCCCTTTCCAAATGCAGCCAACTTACCTGAAACTGCTTGTTATCAAAAGCTATCGCTACTTCTTTGAATTCAGTTTGGTAAACGGGTCGTATTGTTTTCGGCATTCTTGTATAAATCTTCATTGCTAGTGATAATTGCAGTTAAAAATTAGAATTGCAACTTCAATCCTCCATTTATCACAAACCCATCCAACGGCGCATAAATATCTTTAAACACAGGGTTATTAATAGGGCCTGTATAGATGCTGCCGTACCTTGTTTGTCTTGCATCTAAGAAATTTTCAAAGTTGATGTATACTGAAAATTTCTCCCATAGTTTCTCCACCATAAAGCCAGTTATCCAATAAGGTTTTCCAGTTGAACCATCACTCAGTTTTTGTTTGCTGAAATAGTAACCTTCTAACCCTACTTTCCATTTTTCATGTACTTCATACATCAATACAGAATTGATGCGATGCTTAGGCGTTAGAAAGCTTTCGGTCTTTGTATTTCCTTCATGCAATTCAGCCTGTGTTAATGTGTACCCGAGAAACAATTTGAAATCGCTGTACCCAATTTTCATATTTGTTTCCATACCACGGCTATCAATATGTGCATCCAACGTATTGAAACGAAAATCACCTCCATCAGGTTGTAAAAGCATTGGATTAGTTATTCTCGTATAAAAGAAAAGATGATTGATGCTGAAACTCACATCGCCATCAGCAAATTTTGTTTTGTAATTAATATCTGCATTTACTCCGTAGCTACGTTCCAGTTTATTTACGTTATCATCAACGGGTAACACATTCCTATACTGTAATCTTTCACTTTCTTCTGTAAAGATGGTTGGTGTTTTATACCCTAACCCACCGCCTATTCTTGAAGAAAGCTTTGAAGTGAATTTGAACAACGCTGACAACCTTGGTAAGAAAGCGAAACCATAATCTTTCACATAGTCGCCCCGAAGTCCTGTTTCCAGGTGAAACTTCTCATTTACTTTCAATGTATTCTGCACAAATGTTCCAACCGTTAGTTGCTGATAGTTTCTTAATGGAGTAGCGGTGAATTTTGTTTCTTTAAAATCATCGGTCAGCAAATTTAAACCTGTTATCCATTCTGATTTATCCCCATGATTGGCATAGGTAAATTCCGTGAACGTACCGTTTTGTGTGCCTGCAAAATCATAACCTGGCGAAGCAATTCCTCTTTTAAAATGGTTGAAACTGTTTTTAAAGGTAATATGACTGCATTTTCCAAAATGATGCTCCAGGCTGAACTGTGTGCTGTAACGATCTGTATTATTTACTTCATAAAAACCCGCCGGGTTATTGCCTTTTATAAACTGCATATCACCACCGGTTCTTTTTTCGGTGGTGATGTTCGCACCAACTGTCATCGTTGTTTTAGGCGTGAAGTAGACAAACAACTTTGGATTAACAGTATACCGTTCGAATTTTGGAATGGCGGATAAACCAATATCGGCAGGATCATAGGCTTTATTACTATTGCGGGAAGCAAAAACCGTCAAACCTGTTTTTCCAAACTTCTTACCATAAAATCCGCTGGTATTTAATCCGCCGGCACCCGTCACATCCACATGAAATTTTAATTCCTGCGCTTCTTTGGGTGTTTTAGAAATCAAGTTTACCAAACCTGCAATAGCACCACCACCGTATAATGTAGAGGCGGAGCCTTTTATTACTTCAAATTGCTTGAGATCCAATGGTGGTGTTTGCAACAATCCTAAGCCGCTGCTAAAACCTGCATACAATGGAAATCCATCTTTTAATACTTGTGTGTAGCGTCCATCCAAACCTTGTATACGAATAGATGAATTGGCAGAAGTAGCAGAAGTTTGTTGTGTTTGTATGCCTGTGCTTTCTGTTAACACCATTCTTATATCACCCGGTTTCATGTTTGCTTTTTCATCTAGTTCTTCCCCGGCAATGAATTCTACTCTTGTTGGTATGTCTTGAATGGTTCTTGAACTTCTGGTGGATTGAATGACTACTTCTTCTTCCTCCTCATGCTCTTCTTCTTCTAAAAAAATATCGATTATAGTGGCTGAGGGCAATGGAAAAGTAAATTCCTTTTCTGTTTCCGGTCTGCCTACATAAGTAATTTTCACTTTATGCGTACCGGATGGAATATTATTGAAGATCACTGTTCCGGTACTATCGGCGATGGCAGCTTTGTTTAAACCGGGAAATGTAACAGTGGCTCCAGATAATTTTTCTTTATGATGCGCACATTTAATTACAGCTTTAAAACTGTTTTGTGCAAATGAATTTGCGGCACACAATAATGCCACAATAACTAAACCTATTTTGTTCATTGTTTAATTGATTAATGTTCGTGAAAAAAATAAATTACTCCGCATAAGGCGGAGTGAAAACATTAACCAAGTTTGGGCGGTTGCCAGAAGTCGTAATGAACATCTGCAACAAAAGGATGATTAAACTCCGTGTAAGATTTTGGAGTTGATAAAGGAGTTAATGTAAAAGATGCAATGATCGTATTGTCAGTAGCGGTAGCACAACCTTCGCAACTGAAAAATGGGGAGCAGCTACCACAGTCCTCATCACCATTTTCATGATTGGCAGATTGTTCTGTTTTATCATCCGGGCAATCGTCGAATGTACAGCAAGGGATTGCTGACAGGAAGATGAGGTAAAAAGCAAGTATGTAGCCCGCAAATTTCATTGGGTGCAAAAATACTCTTGAATGATGGAATTTTATAATGAATGAAGCGATTTATTATCGCAACGATAGTTCTTTTATTTTGTAGATAAGATTAGCCACTAATTTCACGAATAACACTAATCGGTACAATTAAATTCGAATCTCATTGCCTTCGGCAAAAATTATACTTCGACAAGCTCAGAACAAATACAGTTAGCGATACATGTAAACAGATTAACACCGATTAATACAAAAACAAGAACGACCCATCTCTACGAATTCTATAATGAATAATTACATACCCGGAGTATAAGAACCCTCCTTCGGAGGGCAGGGAGGGAGGCCAAATTATCTCAACAACAACTCACAAGGCTTCAAACCTGTGTGCTTTTTAAAAGCAGTAGAAAAATGTGAAATAGATGAATAACCGAGCAACATAGAAACTTCGGTAACGCTTAATCCTTTTTCATACAAAAGGTATTTAGCATGTTCCATACGTTGGCTTTGATAGAAGTCGAATACTGTGGTGCCGAATAATTCTTTGAACCCTTTTTTCAAGTAACATTCGTTGATCGCTACTTTCCGGCTGAGTTCTTTAATCGTAATTGGTTCGCCAATATGCTGAATAAGAATTTCTCTTGCTTTAATGATCTTGTCCCTGTCAGCTTCGTTGGCAAGAAACTTACAGTTGATGACATCTATTTGTTTTTCACCGATCATACAATCAAGACTGTAGAGCAACAACATCTGCGTTTGCGCATTGATGTAAATATTTTCTAAGCTATCGCTGTACGTATGATTCAACACACCTTCCAATACCATTCTTGTTTTACCACAGAGCGGTAATATTTTGGTGAACGAAGAGGCATGGTTGAAACTCATGATATCATCTGTCAGTACTGCATTACCTTTTCTGGGCTTTACAAACTGGCTAAGATGTGTGGGAGAAAATTTGAAACTAACTACATCCACACTGTCCACTCTTTCCATACAGCTTTTGGAGGCACTGAACTGGCACATATCACACTCCGTATTTTTTTTTACGGCAGTACACATTTCCGCTAACGCAAAAACGGAGTTCGAGATAATTTTCCTTCGGTGATTTTTTTTCGTAGTGATATACCATCATGCCCGTATCCTCAATATTCCATTGTGGATTGCGGCTATATCTATTGATAGTATATTGTACTGAACCGGGTATTTGCTGCTCTCTTTCCTGTAGCAATACCAGCTGGTCCTGCATCAGGTTTTGTTTGTAAGCCAGCGCCAATATATCCGGGGGATTATGCATAGTCCGTTGCAAATCTACGATTTCTCCTGTAATTTCAATGTCGCAACTTTGAACGAATATGTATTACCACTGATTTTTAACAATATATGGCGAAAAAAACTTCTGTTTTTGGGTGTAACGACTAACTTTGCCCGTTCCAGTTATTTAGCCGGAGTTTTTAATTATCTATGATTCACCCTCACACATACATACATCCTAACGCAAGGTTAGCTACTAATGTTAAGATCGACCCGTTTACCGTCATCCACCAGGATGTGGAAATTGGAGATGGAACCTGGATCGGTTCTAATGTAACCATAATGGAAGGGGCGAGAATCGGAAAGAACTGCCGCATTTTTCCGGGAGCTGTTATTGCTGCCGTACCGCAAGATCTAAAATTCCAGGGTGAATATTCCAATGTATATATAGGAGATGGTACAACGATCCGTGAATTTGTAACGGTAAATCGTGGTACTAAAGACAGGGATAAGACGGTGATTGGTAAGAATTGTCTCATCATGGCCTATTGCCACTTTGCCCATGATTGTTTGGTGGGTGATAATTGCATTATGAGTAACAACACACAAGTAGCAGGGCATGTTACCATTGGCGATTGGGCTATTATTGGAGGTATGTGTGCAGTACACCAGTTTGTAAAAATCGGACAACATTCTTTTATCAGCGGTGGGTCACTGGTTGGTAAAGATGTGCCGCCCTATATTAAAGCTGGTCGTACACCATTAAGCTATGCCGGAGTAAATTCAATTGGCTTAAAACGTCGTGGCTTTAGCATCGAACGTATCAATCATATTCTCGACATTTACAGGGTATTATATAATAAAGGCATGAACACCAGTCAGGCAGTTGAATTTATTGAGGAAGAAATGCCTGCTACCGATGAACGGGATGAAATTGTAACCTTTATCCGTGAAAGCGGAAGAGGCATCATCAAACGCTTCACTAAAGGCAGCAACGATGACGATCTACCTATCTGATGCCGGCAAGCGATTCAACCGTGACTGGATCTTCCGTCATTTTACTTACACATTTGAAGCAGGGAAATCTTATGCTATAACCGGACCGAATGGTTCGGGAAAGAGTACTTTATTACAGAGTTTGAGTGGGGGAATGATGTTGAGTGAGGGAAGGATCAAGTTCGAAGTGCTTAATCAAAAGTCGGAAATTACTACAGAAGATATTTACACTCATGTATCGATATGTGCGCCTTATCTGGAAGTAATTGAAGAAATGACGCTGAAAGAATTTCTAGATTTTCATCGTGGATTCAAACCATTTCTTGCTTCAATCACTACTGATACAATTATTGCTGCACTTGGTTTGGAAAAAGCAGTGAACAAACAAATCCGTTATTACTCATCCGGTATGAAGCAGCGGGTAAAACTGGCGCAATGCATTTTTTCTGATACGGCTATTGTTTTATTAGATGAGCCTTGTACAAATCTTGATGCAGATGGTATTGCATTGTATCATCGGCTTATTGCTGAGTATAGCAAGGACCGTTTAGTGGTGGTGAGTAGCAATGATGAGGTGGAGTATCAATTTTGTGAGGAGAGGATTAATATTGGGGACTATAAATAATGAAAAAGCTGTTACTTGATTAACGACTTTGCCTCCTCCTCCTTAATCTGCTGAGAACACTCTGCACCTATTTGTCCCGCACCTTCTTTATCCTTATTAAACTCCTTGGTTGATTTATACTTTACCAACATTTTTTCTGCTGCGCAATCACAAAGTTTTGCCACTTGCATGGTGGTAAACATTTTCTGTTCTTCATTGCGTTTGGTAAAATCTCCAAGACAATCATTTACCAATGCATCCTTTGTCCAGGAATCTTTATCCGCACAACCAATAAGTGAAAGAATAATAACTGATAAAAAAAGCTTTTTCATTTTTATTAGTTTGTTCGTCACACCTTAAGTTCTGACGAAAGTTAACGCTGACTTGCAATCAATAAATTGAGATCGGTGTATTTTAAATCGAATCGTTGGCTCAAGTAAAAATTCGTCAACGAACCCTTAAATAAATAAATACCGCTGCGCAAATGTATCTGGTGCCAGAGCAGGTTCTCAAATCCGCCTTCTTCACCGGCTTCCAATAGCAAAGGCATTAATACATTACTAATAGCCTGCGATGCCGTGCGGGAAAATCCGGAAGGAATATTCGGAACACAATAATGTATCACTCCATACTTCATAAAAATTGGATGTTCATGCGAAGTAATTTCAGAAGTTTCAAAACAACCGCCACGGTCAATACTAACATCAATCACCACTGAGCCGGGCCGCATATTGCTCACCATTTCTTCTGTTACTACCATTGGTGTTCGTCCAGTTTCGGAACCTAAAGCACCAACCGCTACTTCACAGGTTTTTAATTGCTTGGCCAGCAAGCGGGGTTCTATTACCGAAGTCCACATTCGTTGTCCCACATTTGTTTGCAATCTTTTCAGGCGATATACACTATTGTCGAACACTTTTACAGAAGCACCTAATGCCAAGGCTGCTCTAGCTGCATACTCACCCACTATACCGGCACCAATGATGATAACTTTCGTAGGAGCAATGCCCGATATACCTCCCAACAATACTCCTTTTCCATGATTAGCAGAGCCAAGATATTGCGCTGCTATTAACATCACTGCACTTCCAGCAATCTCACTCATGCTGCGAACTATGGGATAG
Source organism: uncultured Chitinophaga sp. (assembly GCA_964641575.1). Taxonomy (GTDB): domain Bacteria; phylum Bacteroidota; class Bacteroidia; order Chitinophagales; family Chitinophagaceae; genus JJ008. The sequence continues at coordinate 19,788 of CAZXMP010000027.1, forward strand.
CTATCACTGTCATCTTTTAAATTCTCAAAAGAAATAGCCGTGATTCTCTTTTCCATCATCTGTTCTAATATTTCGGCTTTCATTACCGATAGATGAATGGGAGAAATGATTATTTGATTTAATTGTAACAATGGAAGGTCTTCATCAATAATTGGTGCACTTTTTACCAATAGCGGTGCTTTAAAAACAGATTCTCTATCGTATACAATTTTTGCACCTGCTTCGCTGTAATCTTTATCCCGGTAGTGAGAAGCTTCACCTGCATTGTGTTCAATCATCACCTGGTGACCATTGCTTATCAATACACTCACCGCATCCGGTGTTAATGCAATACGGTTTTCCTGAAATGCAATTTCTTTGGGAATGCCTATCATCATGCCTTCGGCTTTTGGCTTTATATCAAGCGTTTCTTCTAAAGTTTCGTAGCTGAAAGAAGTAGATATTTTAGGCTTTTGCTGACTCATCGAAAAGTTTCGGGTTTTGTGTTTTTAGTTTCGAGATGGTTAAAAATTGAACCCTCTTTACTCTTCCAAATGTACTCAAATATCAGCGATTTTAAGCCGATCTATCGCATAATTAGGCCCCGTATTAAACATCAGTCACTACATCAAACCCCTTAAAACTGCCAACTATTGCCAGGCCAGTTACTTTCTTTGCGATACCTTTTTGCTTTATTTTTCCTGCTATCTGGTTGAGAGTAGAACCGCTACCTACTGCATCGTCAATTAACAACAGGTGATTGTATTGTACTTTTTCACTCACTGCAAATGTGTTCTCTGCATTGGATATTCTTTCCTCTAATTTGCTCAATGATTTTTGTGGGACAGGAATAATGCCGGAAATTTTTTGAATGTTCACTTTCGGCAGATTTACTTTTAATTGTGTTTCCAGGTATTTCATTATTTGCACTTCTCTTCTTATTGTTGGTGGCACATAGCCTACAGCATTGTATTTTTCAGCTTTCAGTAATTTATCTAGTCTGGGTTTTATTTCAGTTACAATTTTTGCCATCAGCATTTTGTTCTGTCCTTGTTTGGCATAATGTAGTAATGTGCCCAGTCTTGTTTTCCCAAATCTTTCTATTGCATAAAAATCGAGATAGTAAACCTGGTCAAGAAAAATTTCATCATATCCTTTTGTATTCTGCAGCTTCTCATTTCCATCTATTACTCCAAGCGCATTAAAATACAAATCGTATTTTTCTTTTGTTGTAATATACTCTGCAATAGTTTTTTCAACCTGTAGTTTTCTTTGTTTGCACCAGCTTTCAAAACCATCTAGTCCTTCTTTCATTTCACCTATTTCTGTAACCAGTAGAAAATTTCGTTTCAGAAAATCCGCTGACTTGTCGTCTATATTGACTGCTACAGTACTTTTTTCTCCTTCGGCTTTTTTTAACCGATAAATTGTCTTAGGCACTTTGCCCAGTTTAGCAATAATATCCTCTTCCGTTAGCTGAAGTATTGATTTATGAACCGCCTGCTTTGATACATGCAGTATGTCAATCATATCTTTTACAGAAAGGTCACCCCTTTCTCTCAGCAATTTTATGATACTATCTTTTATCTTCATTGCCTGTTATATTCAACAAAAATAAGTAAAATAATTACTGTTTACTATTTACTGTCAATAGTAACCTTTTTATTTATAAAACATTGATAATAAAAGAGTAAACAAATAAATATTTAGAAAAATGTAACTGTTCGCAGATTTCCGTCCTTTACTTTTATGTTCACCTGAATAGTTTCATCGGGGAAAATACCCGGTGCCTTTTCCGGCCATTCTACCAAACAGATAAAGCCACTGAACAAAGCATCTTCAACCCCTGCCCTTAAGGCTTCTTCCTCATCTTTTACCCGGTAAAGATCCATGTGAAAAAGAGCTTTCTTTGTTCCCTCACAATCGTAGGCATATTCATTAATAATAGAAAAGGTAGGACTGCCCACTACATCCTTCACTCCTTTTGCTTCGCAAAGTGCATGAATAAAAGTGGTTTTACCGGCTCCCATCTGCCCATGGAAAGCAAATACTTTTTTTTCTCCGGCTGCGTTCCAGAACTGATTTGCAACCTCGTTTATATTATCCAGGGAAAAAATCCATTCCATACCCAAATTTAACCCGATATACAACGTTGTTGTAAACATATTTCTATTGTCGAAAAGGAGGCCGTATTAGTTTAGGTAAATTTGTACAATGGAAAAAGTACAATGGAAAGTAGAAGGAATGGATTGTACCACCTGTGCACTCAACATTCATAAATACCTGGAAAAACAGGGTATGAAGAATGTAAAAGTAAATTTTGCAACAGGCGATGTGATTTTTGATGCTGAAACAACATTTCCCGAAGAAAAAATAAACAAAGGCATTACTGACCTCGGCTATAAAGTAAAAGATGTCAACGGCCATTCACATGGACATAGTCATGATGAAGAGAGATCCATTAAATTTCTCTCCACTCACCTCAAACGTTTTTGGTTTTGTCTGCCTTTTACGGCTATCCTGATGCTTCACATGATTCCGGGCTTACATATACACTGGCTGATGAATCACTGGGTACAACTGGCATTAACAATTCCTGTGTACCTAGTAGGCATGAGTGTCTTTGGTAAGAGTGCCTGGAAGAGTATTCGCAACAGAATGCCAAATATGAATGTGTTGATTGCATTGGGTGCTACAGCGGCATTTGTTTATAGTTTGTATGGCAGCTTATCCGGCCAGCCGGCGCAGTATATGTTTTATGAAACGGCTGCCACTATTATCACCTTAGTTTTTTTGGGCAATTATTTAGAAGATGCTTCTATTGCTTCTACGCAACGGGAACTAAACAAACTGGCCAAATCGCAAAAGGTAATGGCCAATATGATTGCTTTTGATGATGAACATAAAGAACAAATTTTTCCGGTTGAGAATACAGCCCTAAGGGTTGGTGATCTGATCTTAATAAAAAGTGGTGAACAAGTTCCAATAGATTGTAAAATTTTATGGGGAGATGTGCAGGTAAATGAAGCAATCGTAACCGGCGAAAGTGCACCGGTACATAAAATCGCAAAAGACAAATTGATTGGTGGCAGCCTTATCAGCGATGGAACAGTAAAAGCACAAGTAACTGCTGTTGGCAACGACACTGTTTTATCCGGTATATTAAATTTAGTAAAACAGGCACAAGGAGAAAAACCACCTGTGCAACAATTAGCTGATAGGATCAGTGCCGTTTTTATTCCGATTGTATTAGGCATTGCAGCTCTTACATTAATTGCTAACTGGATTATACTCGAAGATTTTACTCCTGCACTAATGCGCAGCATTGCTGTTTTAGTAATTGCCTGTCCCTGTGCTATGGGATTAGCGACACCGGCTGCAATTGCAGTTGGATTAGGCCGTGCTGCTAAAACGGGAATTTTATTTCGCAATGCGACAAGCCTTGAATCTTTTAAAGACATCAAACAAGTAGTGTTTGATAAAACAGGAACATTGACAACAGGTAAGTTTATTGTTTCGGGTTTTCAGTTTATGGTTGACGAAGAAACTGAATTTAAAAAGATCGTTTACAGTCTTGAAAAATACTCCAATCACCCCATTGCAAAAGCAATAACCACCGAATGGAAAACGAAAGATGAGATTCGCTGGAAGAAAATAGAAGAGATAAAAGGTTTGGGAATGCAGGCTGAAGATATGGAAGGCAATCAATTTTCAGCCGGTTCCTATAAAGCGGTAGAAGGATTAACCAAAGATGATACCCATAATATTTATGTAATCCGCAATGGTGTTTTACTTGGATGGATCGATGTAAAAGATGAAGTAAGACCAGAAGCGAAAGAGGTAATTACTTACTTGCATAGTAAAAACATAGCAACTATTTTATTAAGTGGTGATCGTTTAGCCAAATGCCAGCAGTTAGCTGCACAGCTTGGTATTGATACTGTTTTTGCAGAACAAACACCGGAACAAAAGCTGGCAAAAATTGACGAGCTGAATACGAAGGTTCCTACTGCAATGGTAGGCGATGGTATTAATGATGCGCCGGCATTGGCAAAAGCTACAATTGGTATTTCAATGAACGATGCTTCGCAAATTGCCATGCAAAGTGCACAAGTTGTATTAATGAATCATGGCTTGAAGAACTTGCCAACTGCATTAGGGCTAGGAAAACATACATATCTCACCATCAAACAAAATTTATTCTGGGCATTTGCATATAATATTGTTGCTATTCCTGTTGCAGCTTTTGGATTTCTCACTCCCACATTCGGTGCATTGGTAATGGGACTAAGTGATGTTGTTTTAGCTATTAATTCTGGCCGGCTGTTCGTAAAGAAAGTAGTGTAAATTCACACTTATACGATGCAGGATTTAAAGGCAATACTGAAACAATACTGGGGCTATGATGCTTTTCGTCCACTACAGGAAGAGGTAATTACTGCTGTTCTTAATGGGAAAGATACACTTGCATTGATGCCAACTGGTGGTGGTAAATCATTATGCTACCAGGTGCCGGCAATGGCAAAATATGGAATGTGCTTGGTGATTTCTCCATTGATAGCATTAATGAAAGACCAGGTTGAATCGTTGCGAAGAAAAAATATCACTGCTCTATCTATTTTTTCTGGTATGAGTCGCAAAGAGGTTATTAATACATTTAAGGTGGCTACGGAGAGTAATTGCAAATTCTTATACGTTTCGCCGGAACGATTAGAAACAAGTTTATTCAAAGAATATTTACCCGGGCTTGATATAACATTAATTGCAGTAGATGAGGCGCATTGCATTTCGCAATGGGGATACGATTTTCGTCCACCTTATTTGCGGATTGCAAAATTGAGAGAAGAACTTCCGAATGTGCCAATACTTGCTTTAACAGCATCTGCTACACCAGCCGTTCAAAAAGATATTTGTCAGAATCTTGAGTTCAACAACCCGGAAATATTTCGGCAATCGTTTGAAAGGCCCAATCTTTCTTACAGTAGTTTCCACCTTGATTCAAAGATCAATAAACTGATAGAGATCATTAAAAAAGTTCCGGGCTCATCGATCGTGTATTGCAAAAGTCGTAAACGAACAAAAGAGCTGAGTGATCTGCTTCGATTACAAAGTATCGCTGCTGATTTTTATCATGCTGGATTGGCGCAGGAAGAAAGAAGTAAAAAACAGGAAGACTGGATCAATAATAAAACAAGAGTAATTGTTTGCACCAATGCATTTGGTATGGGTATCGACAAGCCTGATGTAAGAACAGTGGTGCATGCAGATGTTCCGGATTGTTTAGAAAACTATTACCAGGAAGCTGGCCGTGCCGGACGAGATGGCAAAACTTCTTATGCCGTTTTATTATATGATGAAAAAGATTTACGGGAGCTGGACGAAATGGCATCGCTGCGTTTTCCTTCCATCGAAGATATTCGAAATGTTTACCAGGCAGTGGCTAATTATCTTCAGTTATCAATCGGCACGGCCGGAGAAGGCCAGTATTATGATTTTGACATCACTGATTTCCTGAAAAAATTCAACCTATCCAGTCATACTGCTTTGTATTCTTTGAAAGCATTGGAACAAGAAGGCTGGCTGGCATTGAATGAACAAGTGTTTCTTCCTTCATTTGTAATGTTTACCAGTAATAGGGAAAGGTTGAGCATAATAGAGAAAGAACAGCCACAACAAGATCTGTTAATTAAAACATTGCTCCGCTCCTATGGAGGAATTTTCGATCAACACTCTTCTATTTCAGAAAAAATGATAGCGGGGTTGATAAAAAAAGATAGCGAAGAAGTAAAACAACAGTTGTTGCAATTACATAATACCGGGGTTATTGAATACCAGCCGCAAAAAGATAAACCACAGCTAACGTTACTTCGCAACCGGATGAAGGCGGAAGAAATTACGATTGATATGGTGGCGTATAACAAAAGAAAAGAACAATTTCAGCAGCGGATGAAACAGATGATCAATTATGTAAAGGAAGTAGGCGAATGCCGCAGCCGCATCATTGGCTCTTATTTTGGCGATAATAAAATACGAGCCTGCGGCATTTGCGATAATTGCTTAAAACAAAAAGCTACTACACTTACTAGAGAAGAATTTGAAACGCTGCATCATCGTATTCTGAACATGATAAAATACGAATCGCTGCATACAAAAGACCTGCTCCAAAAACTAAATGGTATTAAAAAAGAAAAGGCCTGGAAGGTGATTGAATTCCTCCAGGCAGAAAATAAAATTGAAATGGATGCAGGTGGATGGGTGAAATTAAAATAAACTCTTCCGGCTCCGGCTTCTTCCCCCGAGTCCCAGTACACCCAATAATGTTCTTACAATTGTATTACCTGCAGTCCTTGTCATACTTCTCACTGTAGGGTCATCAAAAATGCTTTTTTCCTTTTTAGCAGGCTTAGTCTTTTCTTTTTCTTCAGGCTCCCGTTTAGCAGCATCCTCAAGTTTTTCAGTCAATATTTCATAAGCACTTTTGCTGTCAATTACTTCATTGTACTTCGCAGCAATTTTTGATTTTGCTACAACGGCATCAATCTCCGCATCCGTCAATATATCCATACGACTTTGTGGCGGACGTATCATACAATGCGCTAAAGGCGTAGGAATTCCTTTTTCATTTAATATAGTCACCAACGCTTCTCCTGTTCCAAGCTGGGTGATCAAATCTTCTGTTTTATAAAATTCGGTTTCCGGATAGTTCTCAGAGGTTTGTTTTATTACCTTTCTATCAGCTGCAGTAAAGGCCCGTAATGCATGTTGTACTTTCAATCCTAATTGCGCCAGCACAGATGCAGGAACATCCATCGGGTTTTGTGTGCAGAAATAAATACCTATTCCTTTGGAACGGATGAGTTTAATAATTGTTTCAATTTGTTGAAGCAATGCATCATTTGCTTCCTGGAAAATTAAATGGGCCTCATCGATGAACATTACCAGCTTTGGTTTGTCCATATCTCCTTCTTCGGGGCAAGTAGCATACAACTCCGCTAACAATTGTAACATGAAAGTAGAAAATAGTTTAGGCCGGTCTTGCAAATCCGTCACCCTTACAATAGAGATCATTCCTTTTCCATCTTCGTTGATACGCATCAGGTCGTCCACTTCAAAACTTTTCTCTCCAAAGAAAACATCAGCCCCCTGTTGTTGCAGTTCAATTACTTTCCTAAGTATCGTTCCTGTGGAGGTAGTTGAAATTTTTCCATAAGTTTTTTCCAACTCTGCTTTTCCTTCATCACTTACGAACTGCAATACTTTAATAAAATCTTTCAGGTCGAGCAGTGGCAGCTTACTATCATCACAATACTTGAATATCATGGCTACAAATCCACCCTGCGTATCATTCAGTCCCAAAATCTTTGATAATAGTACCGGGCCAAATTCACTCACCGTTGCTCTTAATCTTGCTCCTTTTTGATTACTCAGTGTAAGTAAGTCGGTTGGATATGCGGTGGGCTTGAATTCGATATTCAGTTTTTGGCAACGCTCAGTTATCTTATCATTTACTGTTCCTGCAGCCGCAATACCACTTAAGTCACCTTTTATATCCATCATCAACACCGGGATGCTTGCATCACTTAATCCTTCCGCCAGCACTTGTAATGTTTTTGTTTTTCCTGTACCCGTTGCACCGGCAATCAGACCATGGCGATTCAAGGTTTTAAATGGTACCACTACATCTGCGCCTGTCACTACATTACCATCTAACATAGCACAACCAAGCTTGAAAGATTCGCCTTTGAAACTGTAGCCGGTTTTAATTGCTTCGAGAAATTTTGCACTATCTGCCATTGTCAAACTATTTTGGTTGAAAGTTAAATGAAAAGTTTTAGTTGTTTGTAGTTCGTATCCATCAAATCAATATCAACGCAGATAAAATATCCTGGTTTCAGGGTGCATGGCACAGTTTTTTATATACTTAGCGAAAGTAGAGAGCAAAATGGCTGAAACAGGAGGGATTTAACAAAATATTCGTCCCATATTCTTTAACCCCCGAAATGCTTTAACTTTATTTGTCACCAATATAAAATCACCAGATTATGGATACTAAGAAACCTAAAATTTTGTTGTGCGAAGATGACCCGAACCTTGGAAGTGTATTGAAGAATTATCTTGAATTAAATGACTACGATGTAACGCTGGAAAGAGATGGCCGTCTTGGCCTCGCTGCTTTTCAACGGGAAAAATTTGATCTCTGTTTGCTGGATGTAATGATGCCCAATATGGACGGATTTACGTTGGCGGAAGAAATTAGAGATATTGACCCGGATGTTCCTTTGTTCTTTTTAAGTGCTAAAACCATGAAAGAAGATGTAATACAGGGTTACAAACTTGGGGCAGATGATTATATCACCAAGCCATTTGACAGTGAAGTGTTATTGTTGAAAATAAAAGCAATTCTAAAAAGAAATGAAGAACAGAACAGAGAAAGTGAGAATAAAGAGTTCGATCTTTCTACTTATCATTTCAACCCCAAATTACGCCAATTGATACATGGTGGTATTACACAAACATTATCGCCCAAAGAAAATGAATTGTTGAAAATGCTGGCCGAGCATTTAAATGATCTGTTGCCGAGAGAAGCGGCATTAAAGAAAATTTGGGGCAGCGATACTTATTTCAATGGCCGCAGTATGGATGTATATATTGCCAAACTTCGCAAGTACTTAAAAGATGACGAGAAGATCGAGATTGTGAATATCCATGGAAATGGATTCAGGCTGGTAGTACAGTCTTAAGTATAGATTAGCTGATTTTAAAATACGCAGATGGATGCTCTAAATCGGGCATCCATTTTTTATGAAAATAATGTACCCGTTCCGCCCGGCCTTTTTCTTCCTAAATGACTATAGGCTTTCTCTGTTGCTTCTCTTCCCCTGGGGGTACGTTGCAAAAAGCCTTCCTGAATTAAAAAAGGTTCATACACTTCTTCCAGTGTTCCGGATTCTTCACCCACTGCTGTTGCAATAGTGGTAATACCAACAGGGCCACCTTTAAATTTATCGATGATGGTGGAGAGAATACGATTGTCCATATCATCAAGACCATGTTCATCTACATTCAAAGCTTTTAATGCATGCTGAGTAATGCCAAAATCAATTTGTCCGTCATTTAGCACTTGCGCAAAATCTCTTACTCTTCTCAATAACCCGTTAGCAATTCTTGGTGTGCCTCTGCTGCGACGGCCAATTTCTTCTACAGCTTCGTTTGAAATTTGTGTTCCTAATATTCCCGCAGAGCGATGAATAATTTTATTTAAAATAGCTGATGTATAATATTCTAATCTAGATTTTATAGCAAATCTTGACAGCAATGGTGCGGTCAATAAACCACTTCTTGTAGTAGCACCAATTAATGTAAAAGGATTAAGATTGATTTGAATGCTTCTAGCATTGGGACCACTGTCAATCATAATATCTATGCGATAATCTTCCATTGCAGCATATAAGTACTCCTCCACTACTGTACTTAAGCGATGAATCTCA
>CAZXMP010000028.1:0-29062 GCA_964641575.1 uncultured Chitinophaga sp.
ATTTATTGATGGTTCAGCATTTCATTTATATGGCGGGAATATTTCAGCCATGTCAAACGTACAGTTTGCCCACCCGGATAAAAACTTATATTTCACGGAGCAATGGACCTCCTCTTCCGGCTCTTTCGATGGTGATTTAGCCTGGCATATAAAAAATGTAATGGTCGGCGCTACCCGAAACTGGAGCCGGGTGGTGCTACAATGGAACTTGGCAAATGATCCTTCTTATGGGCCACATACTCCAGGAGGATGCACACAATGTAAGGGAGCATTAACTATAAATGCTTCTGCTGTTACAAGAAATGTTAGTTATTATGTAATTGCACATGCTGCCAAATTTGTACCGCCCGGTTCTGTACGTATTAGTAGCGGATTGGTTGCAAACTTGCCAAACGTTGCATTTAAAACACCTTCCGGTAAAAAAGTATTAGTAGTGCTTAATGAAAATAGTTCTGCATTTGGTTTTAATATCCGTTATAAAGGTAAATGGGTTGCGGCTGTATTGCCTGCAGGTGGGGTAGGTACCTATATTTGGTAATTATTAATAATTATTTGGTATGAAAAAAAATGTTTTGTTTACTGCTATTATCGTAAGCTTAATTTCTTGCTCAGATAAAAAAGATGAAGCCACTACAAATAAGCTACCTGCATTTTCCACAGAAGGAAAAAAAGTGGTTGTTTACACCACTGCGGACAGCACGGATTATCGGCTCTCTGCTACTGATACATTAGAGTTTACTGAAAAAGGGCAGCCTTTTGAAAATGAAGTGTCCGTATTTGTGGATCCGGAAAAAACATTTCAAACCTATTTTGGAACGGGTGCTGCTTTAACCGATGCATCGGCAGAAACATTTTATAAACTTCCTAAAGAAAAGCAACAAGAAATTCTTACCGCTTTTTTTGATAAGGAGAAGGGTATTGGCTATACAGTAGCCCGTACCAATATCAATAGTTGCGACTTCAGCAGCGACATGTATACGTATGTAGCCGATAATGATAAGGAGTTAAAGACATTTACTATTGAGCATGATAGAAAGTATAAAATACCTTTTATAAAAGAAGCAATGAAAGCCGCTGGCGGTAAGTTGAATTTGTTTGCCAGCCCCTGGAGCCCGCCAGCCTGGATGAAGGATAACAATAATATGCTTCAGGGTGGTAAGTTAAAACCAGAGTACTTTAACAGCTGGGCTCTTTATTATACAAAATTTATAAAAGAGTATGAAAAAGAAGGAATACCTGTTTGGGGAATTAGCATACAAAATGAACCGATGGCTACTCAACGCTGGGAAAGTTGTTTGTACACTGCACAAGAAGAAACTGACTTTTTGAAGAACCACTTAGGTCCAACCATGGAAAAAGAAGGATTGAAAGAAAAAAAGATAATTGTGTGGGATCATAACCGGGATTTGATTTATCAACGGGCACAAACTTATTTTAACGATCCGGAAGCTGCTAAGTATGCCTGGGGTATTGGTTTTCATTGGTACGAAGACTGGAGTGGTGGCACACCTATGTATGAAAATCTTCGCAGAGTGTATGAAGCTTATCCGGATAAACATATTTTCTTTACCGAAGGTTGTGCGGAAAGTTTTAATGCCAGCCGCTACAATGCGTGGGTATTAGGCGAGGAATATGGGCGTAGCATGATTAATGATTATAACAATGGGATGGTCGGTTTTACCGATTGGAATATTATACTCGATGAAACTGGTGGCCCTAACCATGTGCAAAATTTTTGCTTTGCACCGGTACATGGCGATACAAAAACTGGTAAGATCACTTACACTAACTCTTATTACTATATCGGACACTTTTCAAAATTCATTCAGCCTGGTGCCAAAAGAATTGCGGCAACGGCCAGCAGAAGTCAATTGTTAACTACCGCCTTTAGAAATGACGATGGGAAAACAGTAGTAATTGTAATGAATCAAGGGAATACTAAAACGAAATATTATTTATGGATTAATGGCAAGGCAGCAGAAACAGAGGCTTTGCCACATTCAATAGCAACTTTGATATTTTAACGTATGATAACGATTGCCCGGTTATATTATTTTTTTCTAGTTGTACTTCTTTTTTCAGGTATTTCCTGCGGAAAAAAGGATACTCCTGCTCAACCGCCTCCGGTAGTAAAGAACCCCATTTTTGCATCAGCAACAATAAACGGGGCAGTATTAGATAATACAGTTTATGGAATAAATACACAACCAGTAATCAGATTAAATTTTACCGAGGCATTGTTGCAAAGCAAAATTGCTTCCACAGTTACTGTTACTGAAGCAAATGGCGCATCGGTCGCTGTTATTACTTCATTGGAGAATAGTGATAAATCAGTAGTAATTCAGCCCACCACTTCATTGGCTTATTTAAAAAAATATATTGTAAATGTTAGTACTAGTTTAAAGTCAGCATCCGGAGGTCAATTACAAATTCCGATAAGTAAGACATTTATTACCCGGATTGATTCCTCCAGAAAGTTTGCTGCTATTTCAGATAATGCATTGCTTGATCTGGTACAACAACAAACCTTTAAATATTTTTGGGACTTTGCGCATCCCGTGAGTGGTTTGGCAAGAGAAAGAAATACATCAGGTGATTTGGTTACTTCCGGCGGCTCTGGCTTCGGTATCATGACAATACCGGTTGCGATCAATAGAAATTTTATTACCCGGGCGCAAGGTCTTGCCAGAATGCAAACTATAGTTGCTTTCTTAAAGAACACTGCTGTAAAAGTGAAGGGTGCATTTCCACATTGGCTCAATGGTGCCACAGGTGCTATCATTCCTTTTAGTGCAAATGATAATGGTGCCGACCTCGTCGAAACTTCATACTTAATGATGGGGTTGCTTACTGCCCGTCAATATTTTAATGATCCGGGTGCAATAGAAACAGCATTAAGAAATGATATTAATATCCTTTACAATAATGTAGAATGGGATTGGTTCAGACAGGGAACACAGAATGTCTTGTATTGGCACTATAGCCCCGATAAAGGATGGATAATGAATTTGCAAATAAGAGGCTGGAATGAATGTTTGATTACCTATGTACTGGCAGCATCTTCTACCACTCACGGCATACCCGCATCTGTTTATACTAATGGGTGGGCCTCTGGTGGTGGATTTCTTAATGGAAATACTTACTATGGTCACACATTGCCATTGGGTCCTGCACAAGGGGGTCCATTATTTCTTTCGCAATATTCTTTTATGGGTATCAATCCAAATGGACTTACAGATGCCTTTGCTAATTATGCTACACAAACAAAAAATCATTCATTAATCAATAATAAATATTGTATTGCTAATCCAAGAGGATGGTTTGGTTACAGTGATAGTTGTTGGGGCTTAACAGCAAGTGATATTCAAAATGGTTATACCGCCAGTTCTCCGACGAATGATGTAAGTGTAATTGCTCCAACTGCCGCTATTTCTTCCATGCCATACACTCCGGTTGAATCAATGAAAGCACTAAAATTCTTTTATTATGTGTTAGGTGATAAACTCTGGAAGGAATATGGTTTTATTGACGCTTTTTCATTAAGAGACCTTTGGTTTGCCAATTCTTTTTTAGCCATAGACCAGGGGCCAATGGTGGTGATGATAGAAAATCATCGTAGTGGGTTATTGTGGAGTTTATTTACCAGCTGCCCGGAAGTAAAAACGGGTATGTTGAGTCTTGGTTTTACAGCACCGTATTTATAAAAAGATATGCGTAACATAGTTTTATCCTTCATCACTTTATTTTTGCTGATTGTAACAGTTTCAGCAACTGCACAAGAAGAAATATCGGTTATGTCTTTTAACATTCGGTTAGATGTGCAATCGGATGGTGAAAATAGGTGGGATGCCAGAAAAGAAAAAGTAACTGGACTGATGAAGTTCCATTCACCAGATTTTATGGGTACACAAGAGGTAATGCATCACCAGCTTTTATTTATTAAACAGGAGTTGAAAAACTATGCACATATTGGTATCGGCAGGGATGATGGAAAAGAAAAAGGTGAATACAGTGCAATATTTTATGATGCATTGAAATTTATTGTAAAAGAGCAAGCTACTTTTTGGTTATCTCCAACACCAGATACAGTTTCAAAAGCATGGGGTGCCAATATCAACCGCATATGTACCTACGGATTATTTCAAAGTAAGAAATCAAAAAAATATTTCTGGGTTTTCAATACTCACTTCGATCATCAAAGTGCATTGGCAAGAGCAGAGTCAGCAAAACTGATTATGACTAAAATAGAAGCACTCAATAAAGAGAAACAATTTCCGGTGATATTTATGGGAGATATGAATGCACAACCAACGGATGAGCCGTTAGTACATGTTTCATCATTGATGGATAATGCCAGAAATATTTCTGTAGAAACACCCTATGGGGGCATTGATACCTGGAATGGATTTCAGTTTAATAAGAAACCAACGGGTTGTATAGATTATATTTTTGTATCGAAGGGCAAAAGCTGGCGGGTTAAAAAATTTGCTACTCTTACAGATTCCTACGACATGAAGTATCCATCGGATCATTTTCCAGTGATGGCAGTACTGGTTTTGAAAAAGCACAAATAGCCGATTAATAAAATAACTTTTCAAATATGAAAAAAGAGGGTCGCCAATATTTCATAAAATGCTTTTTGCTAGTTCTCTGTTTTTATATTCCAGTTCTCTTATTTGGACAAAAAATGCCTGCCGGTTCTGTAGGTTCAATTCCAGTAGCAGGTATTCAAAAAAATCTTTCCGATTCAGCATTGCTTGATGCGGTACAAAAACAAACTTTTCGGTACTTCTGGGATTTTGCACATCCCGTTTCTGGAATGTCCCGGGAACGGAGCAATAAAACGTTTGGTTATGGAGATGAAGTAGTAACAACTGGCGGTACTGGCTTCGGTATTATGAGTGTGATTGTGGCTACCGAACGAAAATGGATATCAAGAGACACGGCTGCAAAGTTTATGCTGAAGATGGTCAATTTTTTATTGAAAGCACAAAGCTATCATGGCGCATTTCCGCATTGGATGGATGGCGGTACGGGTAAAACAATACCATTTAGCAGAAAAGATGATGGTGCGGATTTGGTGGAAACATCTTATTTATTCCAGGGTTTGCTTTGCGCCAGGCAATATTTTAATGGGGACAATCAAATTGAAAAAGAATTACGCAATCGTATTAATTGGATGTGGCCGGATATAGAATGGAATTGGTTTACACAAGGGCAAGAAGTATTGTACTGGCATTGGAGTCCTAATAATGGTTGGGCTATGAATTTTCCGGTAAAGGGCTTTAATGAATGTTTAATCATGTACATTCTAGCTACATCATCACCTAATGAAAAATACAAGGTTTCATCTGCTGTTTACCACAACGGTTGGGCACAAAGTAATTTCTTTAAAAACGGAAAAGAATTCTATGGTATCAAACTGCCACTGGGGTTTGATTACGGCGGACCTTTATTTTTTTCGCAGTATTCTTTTATGGGTTTAGATCCCCGTGGATTAAAAGATCGCTATGCTAATTATTGGGAGCAAAATAAAAATCATACATTAATTAACAGAGAGCATTGTGTTCGCAATCCCAAACAGTTTAAAGGATACGGTGCTAATTGCTGGGGTCTTACTGCCAGCGATACTTACAATGGTTATGCTGCTCACTCACCAACAGAAGACCTGGGAACTATTTCCCCAACAGCAGCGTTGAGTGCATTTCCCTACACACCGGAATTTTCAATGCAGGCACTGCGGCATTTTTATGAGAACCTGGGTAGCAAAATATGGAGTGAGTATGGATTTGTGGATGCCTTTAACGAAACGAAAAATTGGTATGCTTCATCACATTTGGCAATTGATCAGGGTCCAATAATTGTGATGATTGAAAATTATCGTTCTGGCTTACTTTGGAAATTGTTTATGAGTTGCCCCGAAATTAAAATGGGTTTAAAAAAGCTGGGTTTTGAAAGTCCTGCTTTAAAATGACATAGTAGCATTATAACTATGTAAAAGTGTAGAATGATGGCCGCAGGCAAACTAAAATATTATTTTTTACTTTTTGTGCTTGCAGGCAGTGTTGCTTTTTGTGCAGGGCAGGCAGGTTATGGTCACCCGGTTTTCAAGCAAGATTTTGGTATTGGCAATAGTGATGCGGCAACCATCGGCACTCCGTTACCCGCAGGAAAAACATACTTTAGTTTTAATGCCGCCACCTGCCCATCTCCCGATACGTACACTATAATAAGAAGAGTACCTGTTGCCAATTGTTTTAACAATGAATGGATAGGGCTTAGTCACGACAATAATGTATTGGTTGAATATGGAATGATGATGGTGGTGAATAATATTATAAAAGGGGTAAACAGAACAGTATATACGGATACCGTAAATAAACAATTATGTCCTGGGGAAATATACCGGTTTTCCGCAGCGGTGATCAATCTTGATCTGATCCCTACAGCAACGACTTGTACAGGAACACCCGACTATCCGGTATTTGAATTAAGAATTGAAGATGGCTTGGGTAACTTAATCAAAAAAGATACCACCTTCCCGATCCCTGCGTATGCTGCCCCACCGTTGATGGGATACAAGTTCACAGATGTTGGATTTAATTTCACGATGCCTGCTGGTGTTAATCAATTGGTATTGAAACTGACTTTATTAAATCGTACCTATCAATGTGCAGAAGATTTTGCCGTTGACGATATTCAGATTCGGCCAATTGGCCCTGATGTAGTGATGGGCTTCGATTTAGAACCACCAACAACAATCGTTAAAAGTATTTGCTTTCAACATAATAGTACTGTGCAAATGAGCGGTTCCATGGGTGCTTATTATCCCAATCCCGCATTACAATGGCAGCAAAGTACTGATAATGGAATAACCTGGATTGATATTCCCGGAGCTACCAATGCTGTGTATACAAGAACATTTTCAACACCGGATACTTTTTTGTTTCGATTGAGTGGCGGGGATGCTTCAACTATTGCCAACCCCAATTGCCGGGTTGTTTCTAATACCAGGAAGGTGGAAGTAGATGGCTTGCCAAGAAATTATACCATCACTAATAACTCTCCCGTTTGTGCCGGACAAGATTTACAATTTAATGCGGCAGGTGCTGCCACATATATATGGACTGGTCCGAATGGCTTCTATGATAATATTGCTTTTCCGCATATATTCAATTCTTCATTGAATGATAGTGGGATGTATTACGTAGAAGTTTTTTCATTAGGCGGTTGCCAGAAAACAGATAGCACTTATGCTACCATAATAGGAACAAACGTGGATGCCTGGCCTGATACAGTAATTTGTAAAGGGGAGTCAGTAATGTTGCGGGCAAGTGCAGGTGTAAGCTATGAGTGGCAGCCTGCCTCGGGAATATCGTCCACTACGGTTGTTAATCCACGGGTTTCACCAGCTGTTACAACTACGTATATAGTAAAAGTAAAAGATAGTTTTGGGTGCAGTGATACTGCTATGGTACAGGTACAAGTTCGCAACAATGTTCAAGTTAAAGCAGGTATTAAAGCTGATATGTATTTATGCAGGCCACAAGATTCGCTGGCATTTCAGGATAATAGTATTGGTATTATTAAAAACTGGAACTGGACATTTGGAAACGGACAGGTAAGTAATGCCAAAAATCCGCCAACACTGCATTATACAATTCCTTCCAACCAAACTTCTCTGGTAGCTAGATTGGCCGTTACAGATACAAGCGGTTGTAGTGATACGGTCTATCACTTTATCAACGTGGCAGAGAATTGTTACATAGCAGTGCCTTCAGGCTTTACACCCAACAACGATGGAGTAAATGATTTTTTATTTCCTGTTAATGCATTTAAAGCCCGGCAGCTTATTTTTCAGGTGTATAGCAGAACTGGGCAATTATTATTTGAAAGTAGAGATTGGAGTAGGAAATGGGATGGGAAAACAGGTGGTGTAGATCAGGCAACGGGTGTTTACGTTTGGACCCTACACTATATTGATGCAGCCGGGAAAAAGATTTTTTTAAAAGGCACAACACTTTTACTACGATAAAAATGAGCAGCAATAAATAAGAATTCTAAAATTGATAAAAGAGTAAGAACTTCAGCCAATGAGTTTTAGTAAAGCAAAACGATTTTTTCAAAATAAAATTTCTATCCACAAAACTACAATTGTAATTATAGCGATTATGGGCTGTGTTTTCACTGCAATACGTTGTACCAATAATAACGAGCAGAAAGAAATTTCAACTGAAGTTCAGTATAGTGATTACGCAGGTTCAGGTAAGTGTATAAGTTGCCATAAAGAGGTATATGATAGCTTTGTGCATACGGCCCATTATTTAACTGGCAAACCTGCAGAAGAGCAATTTATAAAAGGAAGCTTTGCTGCAGGCACCAACACCTATCATTATAATCCGCAGTTACATATTGACATGGAAAAAACTGATAGCGGTTTCTACCAGGTTGTGTATTATAAAGGCGAGAAAAAGATGTCGATGCGTTTTGATATGGTGATTGGTTCGGGTACCAAGGGTCAATCTTTTTTAACCTGGCGGGACAATAAACTTTTTCAATTACCTATTACCTATTATACAGAAGCCAATCAATGGTCTGTAAGCCCGGGACTCCGAACTGATAAAGTTGTAATTGATAAACCTATAACCTCCCGTTGTATGGAGTGCCATGCTTCATTTGTACAAGCATTGGGCGAGCCCCAGCTTGAGCCGATGGAGTTTGACCGAAGCAATGTTATATTGGGAGTAGACTGTGAAAAATGCCATGGCCCTGCAGCAAAACATGTAGAATTTCAGGCAGCTAATCCACAGGAAAAATCAGGAAAGCATATTGTAAACCCTGCTTCTCTTTCCCGTCAATTACAATTAGATGCTTGTGCGGTATGCCATGCAAGTAATATTAGTAAAACAAAACCTTCTTTTCAGTTTATACCGGGGAAAAGCCTTCTGGATTATTTCAAAGTTGATTCATTAAATCAGGTAGCTGTAAACAATGAAAATATTGATGTGCATGGCAACCAATATGGTTTAATGACTTCCAGTAAATGTTTCAGGATGAGTGATAAGCTAACTTGTAACTCCTGTCATAATTCTCATGACAACGAAAAAGGAAGCACAGCACTTTTTTCACAACGTTGTATTGATTGCCACAGCACAACAGATGCTACTTTTCAAACAGCTTCTCATAAACAGGTAATCGCAATTGATAAAAATTGTATCGATTGTCATATGCCAACACAACCATCAAGGGCCATTGCGGTTAAATTGCAAGGCGAAGAGAAAATGAGTGCCTCACTTATTCGGTCTCATTTTATTTCGGTGTATGAGGAAGCAACAAAAAACTTCTTAAAGGCACAAAAAAAATAGGTTGCTGGAAGAGATAGTTTATTACAAACTGGCATTCAAAAAAAGTTTCCTGTATTTTACTGGACTCATTTTGTATTCTTTTAAAAACTGCCGGTTAAAGTTGGATACATTATTAAAGCCACAATCGTAGCAAATGCTGGTAACAGAGAGTTCATTTTCTTTCAGCAGCTTACAGGCTTTATGCAGCCTGAGTTCAGTGATATAACCCGAAAATGTTTTTCGGGTACGTTGCGAAAAAAATCGGGAAAAAGCATTTTCACTCATCCCGCACATAGCAGCAGCTTCGGCTATGCGAATATCTTTTTCGTATTCTTGCAATAGCCAGTTCATCACCACACTTAATCGCTTCGATTCTTTTTCGTTATTACCGATCAGGGATGTTTTGCAAATAGGAGTCAGCTCTTTTGATTCTGCCAGCATCACCAATATTTCCATCAGGCAAAACCAACGTTTCAATCCTGTTAGATGAATAATTTCATGTAGTTTTTTTGAAATGGCCGTATTCGTTTGCCCAATAACGTCTATCCCTTTTACTGATTTATTAAAAAGGTTTTTTATGGGCTCTGACTCGGGAAGGGAGAAAAAATCTTTTCCCAGCGATTCTTCCGAAAAATGAATCACGATGGATTTAGCTCTCAGTTTTGATTTTGCTTTCAGGTACACCTCATCATTCTGGTACGTATGAGGAAGGTTGGGGCCAATAAACGCCAGATTGCCCGGTGCAAAATTGGTAATGTTATCACCAATAAAACGTTTGCCGGTACTTTCCGTTACCAATACCAATTCATACTCCGGGTGATAGTGCCACGGAGTGGGGTATGATGAATAATCAAAATATTTAACCACAAAGGATTCTTCATTTTCCTTAGGCAAATGCTCCAGCACAGGCTTCATAACCGATATTTTTCTATCAAAATAATTACGGTTAAAGTTAACTAAATGATAGGAAAGTATCAGTTTTTAGTTACATTGTAGTAGTTCTATTCTCCCCATTTTTTTAGATTTGTTTAGAACGATTGCTGACTTATTTTTTGTCAAACTAATGTTGCGGTAGCTGTATGAAATTGCGTTTTCCCAAAAAGGCTTTGCTGCTTGTATCTGTCATTTTAGTGATAGCATTTATTGTATTAGCTATCTACCCCACACAAACTATTGATTTTAATACGCAGGTAAAACCTATTCTCAATAAAAAATGTATTGCCTGCCACGGTGGTGTTAAGCAACAAGGCGGCTTCAGTGTTTTATTCAGGGAGGAAGCCTTGCAAAAAACAGAATCCGGCAAATATGCTATCGTACCCGGAAAGCCCGGACAAAGCGAAATGATAAAACGCATTACCAATACCGACCCGGAAGAACGGATGCCTTACAAACACGAACCACTTTCCGGGGAGGAAATTTCTATTTTAAAAAAGTGGATCAAGCAGGGAGCTAAATGGGGCAGGCACTGGGCTTATGTTCCCGTTGAGCAACCAAAAGTACCTAATGAAAAAAATGCATGGATAAAAAATAACATTGACCAATTTGTATACAGCAAATTGAAAATGGAAAATATTGAACCTTCTGTTGCTGCTGACAAAGCCACTTTGCTAAGAAGATTAAGCCTGGATATTATTGGCCTTCCTGCAGATTCAATAATTGGGGCTACTTATTTAAAAGATGCTTCTGAGAATGCGTACGAAAAATTAACCGATGCTTTGCTTGCTTCACCTGCATATGGAGAAAAGTGGACCAGCCTTTGGATGGATCTTGCAAGGTATAGTGATACCAAGGGTTATGAAAGTGACCAGCCAAGAAAAATATGGAAGTACAGAGATTGGTTGATAAAATCATTTAACAGCGATAAGCCATACAATGATTTTTTAATAGAGCAAATTGCCGGCGACCTGATGCCCGGCGCTGATGATGATAAATATATTGCTACAGCTTTTCATCGCAATAGTTTAAATAATGATGAAGGTGGAACAGAAAATGAAGAATTCAGAATTGCTGCAGTAATGGACAGAGTAAATACTACCTGGACGGCATTAATGGGTACTACATTTAATTGTGTACAATGTCATAGCCATCCTTACGATCCATTTAAGTTCGAAGAATATTATAAATTCATGGCCTACTTTAATAATACAAGAGATGAAGATTTACCTGCTGAGTACCCGCTGCTTCGTCATTATGCAAAAAAAGATAGTAGCAAGTTCATTCAACTAAAAGATTGGTTACAAAATAATTCAACCAAAAGTGGCTGGTATGTTTCATTTTTAAAAACATTACAACCGTCTTTCAACTCACATCTTTGCGATAATTATACAAAAGGAGTACTATATCAAAACAATTATGCAAGTCTTGATATTGGCGGCACCTGTCGCTTACCTGCCATTACTACCACAGGTAAAGCACATATGTTGCTGCGGTATTTAAATAATAAAGGCAGTGCCACCTTATTTATTTATGCAGATAGTTTAAAAGGTCAGTTGTTGGGCAGGCTGGCGTTAGTCAATACAAATTCAAAATGGAAAGTTGATATGATTAACCTGCCATTAATTGCAGGTACACATGATTTATGGTTTCGGTTTGAAACAACCATGGAGAAAGACGAACTCCCACTACTATTCGATTGGTTTGCATTCGCACCTGCATTTCCTGGTACGGCCGATAAAAATTATGCAGCTTTAAAAAGTAATTTTATTGAATTAGTAATGGCTGAACCGGAGACAACTCCCATTATGGTAGAGAATAATAGCGAACAAAAAAGAGTCACTAATATTTTTGACAGGGGCAGTTGGTTAAGTAAAGGCGATGAAGTGCAACCCGATGTACCACATATCATGAATCCATTTCCAGCCAATGCGCCTCCTAACCGCCTTGGTTTGGCCATGTGGTTAACGGATAAAAAAAATCCATTGACAGCAAGAACCATGGTAAACCGTTTATGGGAACAATTATTTGGAAACGGTCTTGCAGAAACATTGGAAGACCTCGGTACACAAGGCGTTCCTCCATTGCATAAAGAATTGCTGGATTATTTATCGTGGAAATTTATGCATGAGTATAACTGGAGTGTAAAAAAATTATTGAAAGAAATGCTGATGTCGTCTACTTACCGGCAATCGTCTAAAACAACCGATGCGCTAATTCAAAAAGACCCCAACAATATTTTACTCGCCAGAATGTCAAGAACAAGATTAACCGGTGAGCAAATGCGGGACCAGGCATTGGCGGTAAGTAATTTGTTGAGTAAAAAAATGTATGGAGAAAGTGTAATGCCGTATCAGCCAGAAAAAATTTGGGCTTCTCCCTACAATCCTTTTCAATGGAAATTAAGTGAAGGGGAAGATCAATACCGGCGGGCAGTATATACTTATTGGAAACGAACAGCACCTTACCCATCCATGATAAATTTTGATGGTGGCTCAAGAGAAGTGTGTGTGGTGCGGAGAATACGAACCAATACACCGTTGCAGGCTTTAAATAGTTTAAACGATTCTGCTTATTTAATACTGGCCCGGCAGTTTGCCATTAATATGCGTAGTGTCAATCCATCTGTAAAAAAACAAATAGAAACAGGGTATCAAAAAATGTTGTATCAGCCAATTGCTCCAGCCAAATTAAATGTGTTACTGGATCTGTATGAGCAAACAGTAACGGAATATAGAAAAGATAAAACAGCTGCCAATGCTTTAATGGGAGATAAAAATATAACCGCATTGCCGGAAGATGCAGCGATGGTGGTGGTAGCAAATGCTATGATGAATTTAGATGAATGGGTAAATAAAAATTAGTATGACACAACAAGAATTATACAACTGGCGGTTGCAGCATGAAGCGCAGAATAAATATCTGCAGCATCATACCCGCAGGCATTTCCTTAGTCAAAGTGCAATGGGATTAGGCGCATTGGCATTGGGCAGTTTGTTGGGCTGTGGTACTAATAAAACAACTAATTCTGTTGCAGAAAATTTCTTCGACCCCATCAATCCTTTAGCACCACGGCCACCCATGTTTCCCGGCAAAGCAAAATCGGTTATCTATATTCACATGGCTGGTGCTCCATCACAATTAGAATTATTTAGTTACAAACCGGAGTTGGCAAAATTGGATGGACAAGATTGTCCGCCATCTTTATTAAAAGGGAAAAAATTTGCATTCATCAGAGGTGTTCCAAAAATGTTGGGACCGCAAGCTGCATTTCGGCAACATGGACAAAGTGGATTATGGTTATCAGATAATCTTCCACATTTATCAACGGTGGTAGATGATATGGCCATGTTGCAGGCTGTAACTACTGATCAATTTAATCATGCACCGGCACAATTATTAATGCACAGTGGTGCTGCACGGCAAGGGCGACCAAGTTTAGGTAGTTGGGTTACCTATGGATTGGGTACAGAAAATAAAAATCTTCCCGGCTTTGTAGTACTTACCTCTGGCGGCAATAACCCAGATGCAGGAAAAAGTGTTTGGGGCAGCGGGTTTTTGCCAAGTGTGTACCAGGGTGTGCAATGTCGTGGCGAAGGCGACCCGGTATTATTTATAAAGGACCCGGATGGCATGAACCGGGATATTCGAAAAGCATCTATTGATGCCATTAATAAGATAAATAAAGAACAGTACGAAGAATATAAAGACCCGGAAATATTATCCCGCATTGCGCAATATGAAATGGCGTACAAAATGCAAATCTCTGTGCCGGAAGTAATGAACATTCATGATGAACCGGCCTATATACATGAAATGTATGGCGCCAAACCTGGTGAAGCAAGATTTGCCAACAACGTTTTACTAGCAAGAAAATTAGTAGAGAAAGGTGTTCGATTTGTACAATTGTTTGATTGGGGTTGGGATGCACATGGCGACTCACCGGAAAATGCAGTAGATGTAGGATTGATAAATAAATGCCGCACCGTTGATAAACCAATTACTGCATTGATATTAGATTTAAAACAACGAGGCTTGCTCGATGAAACATTAGTGATATGGGGTTCTGAATTTGGCCGCACCCCGATGATGGAAAACCGGGAAGGAAAAACAATGCCATTCAAAGGCCGAGACCATCATGGAGCTGCCTTTAGTATGTGGATGGCTGGTGGTGGTATAAAAGGAGGCACTACTTATGGCGAAACGGATGAGATAGGATACGACATCACCAATGGAAAAACAGAAGCATTCGATATACAGGCAACCATTTTACATCAACTGGGATTTGACCATGAAAAATTTACGTATCAATCGCAAGGCCGACCATTCCGGTTAACCGATGTGGGTGGGAAAGTGATTCATGATATAATAAGTTAAAAGTCAAAATTAAAAAGTAAAAAAATATTCGACCAGGTAGGTATCTCATTTTGACTTTTGATTTTTATGTTACCAGCAACAGTATTTCATGGCAGCTGTGGTTGCGTCGCACACTTGTACAACATATTTTCATGGCATCAGGCTTACGCATTTTAAATTTTGATTTTTAAATTTTGAATTTATTATTGATGAACCAAAACAGAAGAGACTTTATCAAACTTACGGGCCTTGCCACTTCAGCAACTTTACTTTCTTCATTAGAAAGTTTTTCTACGGCACCACTACCAGTTATAAACGCCAATGGAAATTATAAATTAAAAGTGTTGGCTACCAATTGGGGTTTTGATGGAACCATGGATGCTTTTTGTGCCAAAGCAAAAAAAGAGGGCTACAACGGAATAGAAAACTGGTGGCCGGAAAATAAGAACGAGCAGGATGAAGTGTTTGCTGCACTAAAAAAACATGAGTTGGAAATTGGATTTTTATATGGAGCCTGGCAAACTAATCCGGCCGAACACCTGTCGCATTTTAAAAAAGTGATGGATGCCATTGCGAAGCAAAAAATACAATCACCGCTTTATATCAATTTACATTCTGGCAGAGATTATTTTAGTTTTGATGATAATAAAAAATTTATTGAATATACAAATGCATTAGCAAAAGATACCGGCATTCCTATCTATCATGAAACACACCGGGGCCGCATGCTATATGCTGCTCATGTTGCAAAAGATTTTATACATAAATATCCGGAACTAAAACTTACCCTCGATATTTCGCATTGGTGCAATGTGCATGAAAGTTTATTGGACGACCAACCCGAAGCAATTGAACTGGCATTGCAACGAACAGAACATATCCATGCAAGAATAGGCTATGCCGAAGGTCCGCAGGTAAACGATCCAAGAGCTCCGGAATGGGATGGAACAGTAAAACAACATTTTGCCTGGTGGGATAAAGTAGTGGAACGAAAAAAGAAAAATGGGGAGACGATGACGTTCCTCACAGAATTTGGTCCACCATTGTATATGCCTACATTGCCCTATACATTGCAAGCCGTCAGCAATCAATGGGATATCAATGTATATATGTTACAATTGCTGAGAAAAAGATATAGTTGATCTTATAAAAGAAATTAAAAGACAGTGGTAGTACTAAGTATTGGCGATTTTATTGGAAGATTTCACCCCGTGTTAGTGCATTTGCCCATCGGTATTTTGCTGATGGCGGCTTTGTTTTATTTTTTATCTGTAAAAGAAAAATATAAATCAATAACACCGGCAATTAGTATTGCATTGTTTATTGGTATGTGCAGTGCCATTGCATCTTCCATCAGCGGTTTTTTATTATCTAAAACTGCAGCGTATGAGGAACCATTATTATCCAGGCATCAGTGGTTCGGGATTACTACTACTGTGGTAGCGGTAGCTGCCTGGGTTTTATATGGCAAACATTTCAGGCAATTTAAATGGTTGATGATTTTACTCTCATTATTAATAATCATCACCGGCCATTTCGGTGGCTCACTTACTCATGGTGCTGATTATATATTCTCCTCCGGCGAAAAAAATGAAGCAGCCGCCGCACCACAAAAATTAATTCCTGATGTGCAACAGGCAGTTGCTTACACCGATATTATAAAACCAATGCTGCAGGCAAAATGCTACAGTTGCCATGGAACTGTGAAGCAAAAAGGAAAATTAAGATTGGATGAACCGGATTATATTTTGCAAGGCGGTAAGAATGGGAAAATATTCATTGCTGGCAATACCGGGGAAAGTGAGTTGCTACAACGAATTGTTTTGTCGCATGACAATAAAGAACACATGCCACCCAAAGAAAAGCCACAGCTAACAAAGGATGAAATAGCCTTATTACATTGGTGGATCAACACCGGTGCCAGTTTTACAGAGAAGGTATCGGCATTGCAACAGCCACAAAACATAAAACCTGTATTGGCCGCCTTGCAAAGTGGTAAGAAAAATGAAGAATTGGCCGTTTCCTATATTCCAGAAGCCGCAGTAGATAAAGCAGATGAAACCACGATAAAAAAATTAAGAGAAAGAGGAGTAGCTATCACATCCGTTGCACAAAACAGTAATTATTTATCTGCGAGTTTTATAGCGGTAGACTCCATCACCATTCAGGATATCGAATTGCTAATGCCATTAAGCAAACAATTGATATGGCTGAAACTGGGCAATAGCAATTGCACCGATGCTACTATCGGCACAATTGATAAATTAACAGGGCTTACCCGATTGTCGTTAGAAAATACTGCCATCACAGATAATGCGTTTAAACAACTAAAGAATTTGAGTCGGTTACAATATTTGAATGTGGCAGGAAATAATATATCTATAACAGGGTTAGAACAATTGAAAGATGTAAAGCGGTTAAGAGATCTGTATGTCTATAGAACCAGTGTTTCAGCCACAGACTTTACCAAGCTGAAAAAAATGTTTCCCCGAACAATGATAGATACAGGTGGCTATTTTGTGCCAATCTTGAGTAGCGATACAACTTTGGTAACAAAACCGAAGTAACCTCTATCTTGTAATTTTTAAAAAATACTGATTGGTATTTTCATACCAAAATCTTTTATAATGGGAATCATATTTCGGTAGAAAAGTATCATTTTGGAGGTGCAGAGTAGTAGTTCTTCCTTGCTTGTAATTCTATATTTGGTTATTACTAATGATTGCCCTTCAGTTGCCATGCTCCGATTAACTAGTAAAATAAACGATTATCCTGTTGCTGTACCGGCAGTTTTTGTTGTAACACCTATTCTTCTATCTTTTTTAAATCATTTGAAATAATATACCATGTTTAAAAAAAACCTTTTTGTTTTTACGGCTATGATTGTTTGTATTTTTTTTAGTGTGGCACAAAAACCAAATTTCAAATCAGGTTATCCTAGCAATGTAAACCCGATTGGTATTGTAAAAAATATTGATGACACTACCTTGCTGGAAATTGTACAACGCCAAACCTTTCGCTTTTTCTGGCATGGCGCACATCCGGTAAGTGGACTGGCGTTGGAAAGAAGCAATACCGTATTAGCAGAACATTACTGGGATTATATCAACGAAGCATGGGACGAGCCCAATTTTTCCAAAACCAAATTTGGTCCTGATGCAGGAGCAATCGGCGGAACTGGCTTTGGCATTATGAGTACCATTGTTGCAGTAGAAAGAGGCTGGATCGGAAGAGATACTGCTGTGCGCCGCTTAATTCAGATAGCAGATTTTTTAATTAATGCAGATTGTTTCCATGGCATCTACCCGCATTTTATGGATGGCAGAACTGGTAAAACGATCAAGTTCGACCGGTTAGATGATGGAGCAGATATTGTAGAAACCAGTTATTTGCTAATGGGTTTTTTATGTGCCAGAGAATATTTTACAGGCAACACTCCAAGAGAAGTGTATCTCCGCAAACGCATCAACCAAATGTGGGGAGCAGCCAATTGGAAATGGCATACCAACAACGAAAAAAAATTATACTGGCATTGGAGTCCAACGAATGGATTTGATATGAACTTTCCGGTGTGGGGCTATAATGAATGTTTGATCACCTATATCATGGCGGCTTCTGCACCTAATCCTGCCAAAGCAATTCCTAAGGAAGCATATGATGGTACCTGGGTCGGAAGTTTTGGTTTTAAAAACGGAAGAGAGTACTATGGATATAAATTACCGCTGGGTAATTATGATAAAGACAAAGGCGGCCCGTTGTTTTTTAATCAGTATACTTTCCAGGGTATTGATCCCAATGGATTAATTGACTCTCTCGGTAATGATTATTTTTTACAGGGGAAAAATCACACCCTTATCCATAGGGAGTATTGTATAGAAAATCCAAAAGGCTTTAAAGGATATAGTGATAAGGTTTGGGGTCTTACAGCAGGGGATAGTTATAAAGGCTATGTAGCACACAGTCCGGAGAATGACAGAGGTGTAATACAACCAACGGCCGCTATTTCATCCATGCCATACACACCCAAAGAAAGTATGGAAGCCTTACGCCATTTTTATTACAACCTTGGCGATAAAATATGGAGCAAGTATGGTTTTGTGGATGGCTTTAGTATTCATCATAATTGGTATGCAAAAAGCCATTTGGCTATCGACCAGGGGCCTATCATCACCATGATAGAAAATTACAGGACAGGATTATTATGGAAACTGTTCATGAAAATACCAGATGTACAAAATGGATTAAAGCGGTTAGGGTTTTCAAGTCCGCATTTTTCAAAATAAAAAAGGAAGCAAATTATAATAAAAAATTTAGTGTTATGAACAGACAAGAATTTTTACAATCTACAGCCATGGCAGGAGCCGCAGTATTACTTTCTTCTTTAGAAAGCTGGGCTACAACTACCCCGGATAAAAAATTGCGGGTAGCCGTTATCGGTTGTGGCAGTGTAAGCAATCGGTATATCCCCCAGCTATTATCATCAAAGATGATTGAAGTGGTAAGCCTCTGTGATATAAAACCTGAACGGGCTGTTGCACAAAACAAACAATACAACGTAAATGCAAAAACCTATGCCAATATAGATGAAATGCTGAAAGGTGTTCCGTTTGATATGATGGTAACCCTTACAGATATGCAAATACATGGCGCATTAAATAAAAAGGCCTTGATGGCTGGTAAACATGTGTGGAGTGAAAAGCCCATGGCAAATACTTATGCAGAAGGAAAAGCATTATTGGATTTAGCTAAGAGTAAAAAACTTCGTTTGTGGGGTGCACCTGCTGTAGTGAACTCGCCGCAGTTTGCATTTATGAGCAAGCAAATTCAGGAAGGAAAATTAGGCCGGGTTTCAAGTGCACACGGACAATATGGACATACTGGCCCTACATGGTCATCATTTTTTTATGAGAAAGATGGAGGCAGTATGCCCGACCTTGGTGTTTACAACATGGCAACGTTAACTGGTTTGTTGGGTCCAGCCCGTAGTGTAATGGCGATGACGAGTATTGTAAACCCAGAACGAACCATTGATGGGAAAGGAAAAATTAAAGTGGTGGCAGAAGATAATGCCCATGTTTTATTAGAACATGATAAAGGAGTTATCAGTCATGTAATGTGCGGATTCTGTTATTTTGATCCGCATGGACATGAAGCGGGTAATCAAACATTGCACTCTATACAAATTTATGGCGACTATGGAAACATGCGGTTGATTGGATATGATTGGGAAACCAATGGTGTGATGCTGGATACAGATTGGGAAAAGCCACCGGTACTGGTGAGTACAGACAAAGGAGGCTATGTTTGGCAGGAAGGTGCAAACGTTGTTGGTGAAAGCCTGTTAACGAATGTTGAACCAAAAATAAATGTTGAACATGCACTGCATGTATTAGAAATTATTGAAGCAGCCAGAAAATCGCAGGCTACCGGGCAGCGTATAAAATTAAAAAGCAAATTTCCGTTTCCGGTAATAAAATAGTTTTATGGCTGATAATAACTACGATGCAATTGTAATAGGCTCCGGTATTACCGGCGGCTGGGCAGCGAAAGAACTTTGCGAAAAAGGGTTGAAAGTTATTATGTTGGAACGGGGTAAAAATGTAGAGCACATAAAAGATTATGTAAAAACCAATGGGCATCCGTGGGAGTTTGCTCACAGGGGAATGAAACCTACCACAAAGATGTTAGATGAGTTTCCGGTATTGCAAAGAGATTATCCGTTAAACGAAAGAAACTTAGATTGGTGGGCCAATGAAAAGGATTCTCCTTTTACAGAAGTGAAAAGGTTCGATTGGTTTCGTGGTTACCAGGTAGGTGGTCGTTCATTAATGTGGGGTAGGCAAAGTTACCGTTGGAATAAATGGGATTTTGAGGCCAATGCAAAGGAGGGTATTGCTATCGACTGGCCGTTACGCTATGATGAGTTGGCGCCTTGGTATAGTTATGTAGAAAAGTTTGCCGGTATAAGCGGTACAAAAGAAGGATTGGATGTATTGCCGGATGGAGAATTTTTACCACCTATGCAAATGAATGCAGTGGAGAAAGATGTGGCACAACGGGTAAAAGAAATTTACAAGGGCAATCGACATTTAATTATTGGTCGCAATGCCAACCTAACAGTACCGCATAACGACAGAACGAATTGCCAGTATAGAAATAAGTGCTGGATGGGTTGCCCCTTTGGTGGTTACTTCAGTACGCAATCGGCTACATTGCCTGCAGCAATGAAAACAGGAAATTTAACATTGCGTCCATATAGTATTGTTACAAAAATTATTTACGATAAGGATACAAAAAAGGCAACGGGTGTGGAAGTGCTGGATGCAGAAACAAATCAAACCTATACATATACTGCAAAAATTATTTTTTTAAATGCGTCAGCATTTAACAGCACCTGGATATTAATGAATAGCGTAACGGATATTTGGCCGGATGGATTGGGTAGCAGTAGCGGTGAATTAGGTCATAATGTAATGGATCATCATTTTAAAGCAGGCGCAAGTGGCAGAGTGGAAGGTTTTGAAGACCGGTATTATTATGGTCATCGTCCCAACGGTGTAATTGTGCCACGATATCAGAATGTGTATGCTGATAAAAGAGATTATCTCCGTGGCTTTATGTACCAGGCAGGTGCCGAAAGAGGAAACTGGTTTCGCAATATGGCAGAGTTGAGTATTGGCGGCGATTTTAAAGATGCATTATGCGAACCGGGTGAATGGACATTTGGAATGAATGCCTTTGGTGAAATGCTGCCCGACCACAGTAATAAAATTTCATTGGATAAGAATAAAAAAGATAAATGGGGGTTGCCGGTGCTGGCGGTTGATGTGGAGTTGAAAGACAATGAAAAAAAGATGCGGCAAAGTATGATGCAGGATGCTAAAGAAATGCTGGAAGTATGTGGAGTAAAAGAAGTAGCAACATGGGATAATGATTATGCTCCCGGTATGGGGATACATGAAATGGGCACAGCCAGAATGGGAAAAGATCCAAAAACATCTGTCCTCAATGCACACAACCAGGTTTGGGATGCCCTGAACGTATTTGTAACTGATGGTGCTTGTATGACTTCTTCGAGTTGTGTAAACCCTTCATTAACCTATATGGCATTAACAGCAAGGGCTTGTGACTATGCAGTGAATGAACTGAAAAAGCAAAACCTGTAACATGGAAAGAAGAGAACTATTGAGAATGATTGCTTTAGCAACCGGTGCTGCGATGGTTGGTGGCAAAGTGTTTTTGTCTGGCTGTAAAAGCAAAACAAACGAGACGATTTCATTTTCGGAAGAAACTATTTCCTTGTTAGATGAAATTGGCGAAACGATTTTACCCCGAACAAAAACTCCCGGTGCAAAAGATGCCGCTATCGGAAAATTTATGCAAGCCATGGTTACAGATTGCTATTACGCCAACGATCAGCAATTATTTATGAAAGGATTGGATGAACTGCAACAACAAAGCAAGCAGCAATTCAGTAAAAATTTTATGGATTGCAGTACAGAACAAAAAACAGAGTTGATAAAGAAATTTGATTCAGTAGCCAATGAATACAATAATAAAAAGTTTGCGTATGATGCGGAAAGAAATATTAAAACAAAAGGAACATTGCAATATAAAAAAGATGAAATGCCCAATCATTGGTTTACAATGGTAAAGCAATTGACAATGTTAGGTTTCTTTACATCAAAGCAAGGAGCATCAGAGGCATTAAGATATATAGCAGTACCCGGAAAGTACGAAGGTGATGTGCCCTATGTAAAAGGAGACCGGGCAATTTATCCTTGTTATTGACGAATAGTGAAAAGAACCCCGAACGGAGCGTTGCAACGGAAGCTCAATCAGGGACAAATGCTGGGAAACAAATAAATAAAAATGAAATTAGCAATTCTTGGTTCAGGATTTATTTCCCGCTTCTATGCGGATAGCCTAGTAGCGCAGCGTAGAAAAGACACTATTGTATCTGTATACAGCAGAACAGAAGCGAATGCAAAAAAGTTTGCTAATGATTATGGAGTGCCTCATTTTACAACCAGCATTCAAGAATGTGTAGCAAATAAAGAGGTGGATGCCGTCATTATCGGTTTATCAAACGATATGCACCTGGAAGCAGTATTGGCCTGTGCCGCTGCCGGCAAACATGTGCTATGTACTAAACCATTAGGAAGAACAGCACAGGAAGCGATACAAATGTTGCAGGCTGTTGAGAAAGCAGGAGTAGTAGGGGGTTATTTAGAAGATTTATGTTACACTCCCAAATTCTTAAAATCATTAGCGGCAGTAAAAGCAGGAAGTATTGGTGAAGTAATATGGACAAAAAGCAGAGAAACACATCCCGGTCCGCATAGCGATTGGTTTTGGGATAAAGAAAAATCTGGTGGCGGATGTATAATAGATTTAGGTTGTCATTGTGTAGAGATAAGCAGAAATTTTATTGGCAAGAATATAAAACCAGTAGAAGTAATGTGCTGGGCGGATACAAGAGTTCATCCGATAGATGCGGAAGATAATGCAGTGGGGTTAGTGAAATATGAGAACGGAGCTATAGGTCAATTTGAAGTAAGCTGGACATTCAGAGGCGGAATGGATCTGCGGGATGAAGTGATGGGTACTGAAGGAACTATCTGGGCTAATAATTTTTTACGTACCGGATTTGAAATGTTTACGAGTGGTAAAGGTGGTGATTATATTGCAGAGAAGGCGGAGAGTAACAGTGGTTGGTTATTTCCGGTAGGCGATGAAGTGCATGAACTGGGATATAGCCATATGTTTACGGATATGTTTGATGCGATAGATAATGAGGAGCAGCCGGCTGAAACATTTTACGATGGCTATATTGTAAATGCAATTTTAGATGCTGCTTATCTTTCTGCTAAAACAAAAAATTGGGAACCCGTGAAGATAGAAGACTGGAGGGGCGTTGAAACTGCAAAAATAGAAAAGCAAATAACAAGTTATGATGCAGATTATTATTTAATAAAAGAAGAGCTGCTGCCGAATGGGGATAAGAAATATATTATTAAACATAAAATTACAGGTTCAATAGAAAGAAGATAATGAATCAACTAAATAATAAAAATATAGTCATAATTGGAGGTACAACCGGGCTTGGCTTGTCAGCCGCCAAAGCATTTATTTCTAATGGTGCGAATGTGGTAGTAGTGGGAAGAAATGAAGAAAGTGTAAGCGCAGCAAAAAACATATTGGGAAATAAAGCTCTTACTTTAAGTGGTGATGCTACGCAGGAAGCTACAGCTGCAAATGCAATAGAAACTTGTGTAAAGGAATTCGGAAGCTTCAACGGTCTCTATCATGTTGCAGGCGGCAGTGGCAGAAAAATGGGTGATGGCCCTTTGCATGAATTAACGTTGGAGGGATGGAACAAGACTATAGAATTAAATCTTACTTCTTTAATGTTGAGCAACCAGGCTGCTATTAAAAAATTTTTAGAACAGAAAAAAGGCGGCACCATTTTAAATATGGGTTCGGTGTTGGGTTATTCGCCATCGCCACAATATTTTACTACCCATGCTTATGCAGCGGCGAAATCTGCTATTATTGGTTTTAGTAAATCCATTGCGGCTTATTATGCAGCAAACAATATTCGTATCAATGTAATAGCACCGGCGTTGGTAGAAACACCGATGGCACAACGGGCTTCCAATGATGAATCTATTTTATCATTTATTAAAACAAAACAGCCATTAGATAGTGGACGAATTGGTAAACCAGAAGATTTAGATGGACTGGCTTTATATTTTATGAGTGATGCTTCGGCATTTACAACAGGCCAGACAATAGCGGTGGATGGCGGATGGAGTGTAAGTGAAGGACAGTATTAATTTTCAATTCAAGACTTTGAAGCAAACAATTACCATTGGAATTGATTTAGGCGGCACCCGCATAAAAGGTGTTGCTATTGATACCAATTGTAAAATTTTATATCAAACCTATACTCCAACCAATGACGGCGAAGGTGAATTATGGAAAGTGGCTATTAAAAAAACAGTAGAAGATTTACAACAAAAATTAAATACAGAAAATGTTCCTGTTGGAATATCCGCACCGGGTTTGCCGAATAAAGAGAATACCGTAATAGCTTTTATGCCGGGCAGGTTAGAAGGATTGGAAAATTTTAACTGGAGTGAATATTTGCAAAGCCCGGTTTGTGTGTTAAATGATGGGGTAGCCGCATTAGTAGCCGAAGCAAAAACAGGAGCCGCTAAAGAAAGTACCAATGCAATATTAATAACCTTAGGTACCGGTGTGGGCGGTGCATTACTAATTAACAAGCAACCATATCAGGGTTCATTTAATAAAGCAGGCCATATTGGCCATATGGTAATTGATAGTAACGAAGATTGTGATGTAACCGGTATGCCCGGAAGCCTGGAAGAATGTATTGGCAATTGTTCTATTGAAAAAAGATCAAAAGGAAAATTTACTTCAACGCAGGATGTGCTGAATGCATATAAAGGCGGAGATGAATTTGCAAAAAATATATGGCTGACATCGGTAAGAAAATTAGCTGTTGGATTGGCTTCTGTAAGTAATTTTATTTCACCGGATACAATTATTGTTGGTGGCGGTATAGCAGAAGCGAATGAAGATTTATTTATTCCATTGAACCAATGGTTTGATGAATTTGAATGGCAACCGGGTGGTATTCGTCCGCAGATTGTAAAAGCAGTGCATGGTGACTTAGCCGGGGCTATTGGTGCAGCTTGTTTTGCCATGCAAAAAAATGTTTAGAATGAACGTAAAAGATTTAATCAATAATTACAAATCCGGCTACAGCCTTGAGCAACCTTTTTACACCAGTAAAGAAGTGTTTGATGCAGAGTGGGAATGTATTTTTAAAAAGCATTGGCTCTTTGCTGGTAACATGGCACAAATACCAAAGCCGGGAGATTATTTTTTATATACACTGCAAAATGATACTGTCATTATTATTCGTGGAAACAATGGCGAAGTGTATGCACATTATAATACCTGTACTCATCGGGGTTCCGCTATTTGTTTACAGGAGAAAGGAAATGCGGCAAAATTAATTTGTCCTTATCACCAATGGGTGTTTGATAAAGATGGAACCTTACTCAATGCCCGGATGATGCCGGATGATTTTTGTAAAGAGCAGTACAATCTCCGCTCTGTTCATGCAAAAGTTGTTGGCGGTTTAATTTTTATTTCCCTGCCCGAAGATGCTCCTGATTTTTCTGCCATTGAAAAAAGTCTTGCACCATTTTTACTTCCTTTTGAATTTGCGAATGCAAAAGTAGCTTGTAAAAAAAATTATACATTAAAAGCCAACTGGAAATTAGTGGCGGAAAATTTCAGGGAATGTTATCATTGCGGCGGGGCACATCCTGAATACTGTAGTGCGGTTATCGGTGCCAACCTTCGGGAAAATACTGATGAACTAACATTGGCTAAACAAACAGAATGGAAGGCAAAAGGATTAGCAACAGAATTAATTGAAGTCACCCCGGGAACAAACACTTATGCTGTCCGTTATCCCTTACGTCCGGGATTTGAAAGCTATAGTCTGGATGGGAAAAAAGTATCGCTGCCAATGGGTTTGCACAAAGATCATGATGCCGGTGTGGTGGGCTTGGTAAATTATCCAAACTTTTGGATGGATGCCGTGAGTGATTATGTGTGGACGATGAAGGTAACTCCGGTTGATGCTGCCACTACGGATGTAGAATTTTGCTGGTTGGTCAATGCAAATGCGGTGGAGGGAAAAGATTTTTCATTAGAACATCTTACTGCCTTTTGGGAAATAACCGGAGAGCAAGATGGCAAACTTTGCGAGAATAATTTTAAAGGGATTCAAAGCAATGCCTACAAACCCGGACCGTATGCGCCGGTAGAAGACCAGGTGATAAACTTTGTAGATTGGTGTGTGGAGCAATTGAAAAAGGGAATGAAATAAATTCGTCTTACAACACCTCTTTCTTTTTTTCTTTTAGAAAGAGTAACAATAATACAACAACACCTAACACTACTCCGGCATTTAGTAAAAATACATCGGCCACTTTCATTCCTTTATTTAAAAAATACTGTGTCCAGTAATTGCCGGCAATACCTCCAATACCAAAGTAAGCAGCATATAAAAGCGACTGACCAGTGGCCATCCATTTTTCATCTACCAGTTTATTTACATACTCCACACATACTACCCAAAATAAACTCCAGCTAAAACCATGCAGCAGTTCAACAGGTAAGGTGGCTACCGGATTACTGATAAAATAATATAATGTCATTCTTAGTACCGTTGCAAATACAGTTATCAGCAATGTTGTTCTTAGTCCTAACCGTAAAATTATTCTGGCAGAAAAATAAAAAATAGGCAACTCACACAAACCTTGAAACGATAATCCATAACCAACCAACGAGTCTGTTGCACCATTGTCTTTGAGGTATGTGGAATAGAAATTCCAGATTGTCGTTGCTCCCATCGAAACTAAGAAAACACAGAATAGTAAAAACAACAAGGACCGATTTTTAATTACATTCCATACATTACTATAAGCAGCCGTTTCTATTTTTTCAAATTTTTCATTTTGTAAAAAGAAACAACATACAAAAGCCAGGAACATAGTAATGGCAGATACAATGAAAATAGCAGTTATGTTTACGGCATCAATTACCTGTCCGGTAAGTATTGTAGTAAATGCAAAACCGGCGGCACCATAAAATCGTAATGTGCCATAAGAGAATTTGGGATTGTCTTTTGCCACCAGCAACGCCATACTATCCAGCACCGGCTGAATAGTGTTGTAAAATAATGACATAAAAATAGTTACGATGATCAGCAGGCCATAGCCATCTACTACTAAAAATCCGAGATAGCTAACCGATGCAAGAAAGGTGGAAATCAGTAATGTTTTTTTATAGCCCCATTTATCAGCCATAAAACCATACACTGGTTGCACGGCAAACATCATTACCGGAGTGATGCTTAATATAAGTGCAGCTTGAGAACCGCTTAATCCATTATACATGCAATAATCATACAGCTTGGGCAACCAGGCGCCGGTGCAGCAAAAAACTAAAAAATAAATAAGACGAAGTGCAGTGGCTTTGCTCATTATGGCTGCTTGTTTAATAAAGATGCGGCTGCTTCATCCACCAGTATAAATCCATTTTCATGTTGCTGCATGATGCTGGCTGGAAATTGATTGTTTACATCTCCTTCAACAGCTTTTTGAATAACGGCTGCTTTTCGTTCACCATTGGCGAGTAAGAAAACTTTTTTTGCATTCATCAAGTGTTTTAAACCAAGTGTAATTCCTTTTTGCAATACCGTTTTTTCTTTAAAATATTTTTGACCTACTGATAAGGTGGTTTCATCTAATTCAATCACATGTGATAATAGCTTTACATCAACGCCAGGTTCATTAAAACCGATATGCCCGTTCATGCCAATGCCTACAATCATTAAGTCTATGCCGTTTCTGGATTTTATCACTGCATCCATTTTACTGCATTCGGTTTGCAAATCGGTTGCCAGTGCATCAAACAAATGATATTGCGAAGCAGCTAATCCCAACGGTTGTATCAATCGTTTTTGAAAATCATTATGGCAACTGCCAACTATTTCAGGCGATAAGCCTACCCATTCATCTAAACCCAAAAAGAAAAATTTTGAAACGTCAATATCATGCTCCTTTACTTTCTCACAAAACAACTCACAGGCAAGCTTCGGACTGTCGCCAGAAGCAACACAAATAGTGGCGTTTGGATTTGTTTTAATCACATTTATCCATTCAGTAGCGGTAAAATCAGAAAGGGATTCGTAGCTCGAAAAAATTGTTGTAACCATAGTGTATTATAAGGCAATTAAATTACCAAAAACAATTGGTTTACAACCAGAATACTCCTCATTTTATTGTAGATTTATCTCCTCAAATTTTGTGTCTGGAAATACAATCGAAATGAGTCTTACCAAAAATTATTTAGCACATTGCAGCCGTATATTGGAAGTTGTACAATCGCAGGAAAAAAAAATTCAACAGGCTGCTGAATGGTTTGCACAATCCATTTTAGCCGGCAGAATGGTTCATGTTTTTGGCAGTGGCCATAGTCGTATTATGGTGGAAGAAATGTGGCCCCGCTATGGTTCATTTCCCGGCTTTAATCCAATTGTTGAATTGTCGTTAACCTATCATAATAATGTAGTCGGTGCAAATGGCCAGCGTCAAGCTATGTTTTTAGAAAATGTGGCAGGACTTGCAGAGCGGATACTACGCAATTTTGTGTTGAGTAAAATTGACACTGCATTAATCGTATCCTCCAGTGGTTGTAATGTAGTACCAATAGAAATGGCAGAATTATTTCAGGCCAATGGAATAAAAACGGTGGTATTAGTTTCTCAACAACATTTGGATGCCAGTACCAGCAAACGAGTTGATGGAAAAAAATTAACC
>CAZXMP010000029.1:0-28809 GCA_964641575.1 uncultured Chitinophaga sp.
CCAGTAACAGAATGGAATACTTAGTAAAAGACGAGAAACTTGAATTAAAATATCAACCAGGCAAAGGTGCTTGGACTTACCATATCCAAATTCCCAACACGAAACACATAATTGGCAAATGGGGTTCAATGAAAGTTGCAGGCACTATTGACAACTATAAAATTGAAAGTATTAACCTTGCAAAACTTGGTGACGAAGACAAACTAATTTCTATAAATGACAAAATCAGAAAAGCAATCAACAAAAGCGGTGGCGACACTGTAACCGTGACGCTTTACTTATTGACTTCAAAAGAGCAAACAACTGAAGAAGAAATTTTAGAAACATTCAAAGAAGAAGGAGTTTTGAAAACCTTTAAAAGGTTATCTGACGAAGAACAAAAAGAAATCATTGCGAAAATTACTTCTACAAAATCGGAAGAAAAACAGATTAAAGTGATTTTGAAATTTATTGACCAATTAAGTAAAAGCAATGATTAAGCAGACTTCACTTGACTTCCTTTCAAATCTTAAACTAAATAATTCAAGAGAGTGGTTTGAGCAAAATAGGGACTTATACGAAAATTACAGAAGCGACATACTTCAATTTACTGAAAATCTTTTGAAAGAATTATCCAAGATTGACAACGCAATTTTACAAGCCAACTTAGACCCTAAAAAGTGCTTGACGAGAGTAAATCGAGACTTAAGGTTTTCAAAAGATAAGACCCCATACAAAAATTATGTCTTAATTGTTTTCAACAAGAATTATCCTCAGCCAAACAAGGCAGGATATTTTATTCATATAGAACCAGAAAATTGTTCGGTTGGTGGTGGAGTTTGGCAGACAACGCCTGAGTATTTGAAGAAAATTCGTCAAGAAATTGATTATTCATTTACGGGCTTCAACAAAATCATAACCAGCTCAGAATTTCAAAAAACATTTCCAAACGGAATACAAGGTGTTGGAAAACTTAAAAAAATGCCAGACGGCTATAAAGAGACTAATCCAGCAAGTGAACTTCTGAAAATAAAAGGATTTTGCACCAAAGAACCGCTCAATGACAAGCTACTAACAAGAAAAGACTGTATTAAAACTGTTATGGGCTTTTTTAAAACAACAAAACCACTTATTGACTACATAAACAAAGCAATTGAGTATGACGAGTAAAAAGCCCGAACCGCTAACATTGCATTGGCTATATGGCCGGCAGGACAATCAGCAATTGGGCGGAAGTAGTGTCTTGTCCTGAAATAGGTTTACAGCAACTCCAACCTGCTACTTTTTTTCAATTTTGTGTTGATTACGGGCCGAATCAGCTATACATTTCCCCACTTTGACTTTCAAAAATACAACCGGCATTTACATCCATCAATCCCTCTCACATTTTGTGGCTTACATCCTCCATCGGCCAAAAGAAGACGGCCTCCTTCGGCATGTAAAAGTTTTTACACTGTTGCCGTAGCCAGTTTATTATACTTATTGCGGTATTCAATCGGCGTTAACCCGGTAATCTTTTTAAACAAATCTCTAAAGGCTTTGGTATCCGTATAACCCACATCATACATCACTTCATTAATATTCTTACGACTATTTTCAAACTGGCGTTTAGCCGCTTCAATTTTTATACGCTGTATATATTCCAGCACAGAATTATTAGTAGCTAACCGAAAACGTCGTTCAAATGTTCTGCGACTGATGGCTGCGTGGCTGGCTAACTCATCTATTGTTATTTTTTCGTGGATGTTTTTCTCAATGTAATCTTGTACCTTTTTAACTTCTGCATCATTATGATCCTTTTGTCCTTTAAACATCGCAAAAGCGGACTGGCTATCACGGTCAATGTCAATAGCAAAATATTTAGAAGCAAGAATAGCCGTTTGCCGGTTGGTGTATTTTTCTACCAGGTGCAACAATAAATTCCAGTAAGAATTAGCGCCGCCGCTTGAATAAATTCTTTTTTCTTCTGTTACAATGCTTCCATCTACCAACTCTACTTCTGGAAACATTCCCCGAAATTCATTTTGAAACCCCCAATGTGTAGAACAACTTTTTCCATTTAACAAACCGGTTGATGCCAACAGAAAAGCACCTACACAAAGGGAGGCCACTTCTGCCCCATTATTGTACTGTTGCTGTATCCATGGTATCAGTACTTTATTTTTTTCTATCGCTGCACCCATATCTCCAAAAAGTGCCGGAATAATGATCAGATCCGTTTTCTTTACTTCTTTCAACTGCCTGTCTGTATGCACCGAATAAGAACCGTTATTTAATTGCACTTCCCTTTTTGCACCTACCAATTCCACATCAAACAAAGGTGCTTTGTCTGCGGAAAGTAAGAACTGGTTGACTGCACTAAAAAGATATTGCGGATCTGCTATAGCCTGCATTACGGATGACTCAGGCACTAAAATGGAGACTCGTTTCATAAAACAAATGTAGGAAAACTTGTTGTCGCAATCAACCCGTTAATATGTCATATACGCCACCCATGTCAATCAATTATTCAGAACATCTTTGCGAGGTAAGTAAATTACAGATTTCAATTTTCGAAAACGAGGGAAACTACAAATGGCGCATATTCATTCATACCTAACATTTAATGGTAATTGCAAAGAAGCAATGACATTTTATAAAAACTGCCTGGGTGGTGAATTAGCATTGCAAACGATTGGCGACTCGCCACTGGCTGATAAAATGCCGGCACAAATGAAAGATAGTATTCTACATGCTACCCTCACTAACGATAAACTAATTCTTATGGGTTCCGATATGGTGGGCAATAACGGGTTGATAAAAGGCAATGCAGTTTCGCTGATGTTAGATTGCAACAGTGAAAAAGAAACACAAAGTTTTTATGCAACCCTTTCTGAAAATGGAAAAGCCACCCATCCATTAGAAATTAGTTTCTGGGGAGCTTTGTTTGGCGGCCTCACCGACAAATTCGGGAATCACTGGCTGTTGCATTTCGATAAAAATAAAAAATAGAATAGCTTTAAGGAACATCCAATAAATTTTGTTCTACTTTTTGCCATTAATCT
Source organism: uncultured Chitinophaga sp. (assembly GCA_964641575.1). Taxonomy (GTDB): domain Bacteria; phylum Bacteroidota; class Bacteroidia; order Chitinophagales; family Chitinophagaceae; genus JJ008. The sequence goes on from CAZXMP010000029.1 coordinate 3,024, forward strand.
GAAAACTTAAAAATCATTTTGGAGAAGTAACTTTTTTTTTCGCTTTAATAATATCTATATGCCAACAAATATGAATACTTCTATAAAAACAATAGATGAATACATAGCAAGTTTTCCAAAAGATGTTCAGGCATTGCTACAAACAATGAGGGGCATCATAAAAAAAGCAGCACCAAAAGCTACGGAAACGATCAGTTATGGCATTCCAACTTTTGTGCAGGATGGAAACCTTGTTCACTTTGGAGGTTATAAAAATCATATTGGTTTTTATCCTGCCCCTAACGGGATCGAGGCATTCAAAAAAGAATTATCCAAATATGAAGGTTCCAAAGGCACGGTAAAATTTGCTCTCGATAAACCTTTACCGGCAGCGTTAATTAGCCAGATCGTAAAATACAGGATCGAAAAAAATAAAGAAAAAGCGGCATTAAAAAAACCTGTTGCAAAAAAAACAAGTAAAGCTGCAAAACCAACGGATGAGCAGCAAGTAAAAGCCTGGATGAACAAATTAGATGCAGTTACAAAAAAGGACATAGCAGCCGTTCAAAAAATAATAAAAACTGCCTCACCCAAACTCAATGAAAGAATAAAGTGGAATGCCCCGAGCTATTATTACAAAGAAGACATTGTAACATTTGGTCCTTATAAAAACGGTAAGATATTATTGGTTTTTCATCATCCATCCATAGTGAAAATCAAATCTGCTTTGCTGGAAGGTAATTATAAAGACCGTCGCCTGCTTTATTTAGAAGATTTAAAGTCAATTGCAACCAATAAAAAAGAATTGATAAGAATAATACAAGAATCAATAAAATTGATAGATAAAAAATAATTTTAAACCAACTTATATGCAAAAGATTAAATTCTCTACAACCATTAATGCTCCTAAAGAAAAAGTGTGGGAAATATTATGGAACCTTGATGCTTACCGCAAATGGACAACTGCCTTTGCAGAAGGGTCTGATGCAAAAACGGATAACTGGAAAGAAGGAAGCAAAGTATTGTTTGTTGACCAGAGTGGAAATGGCATGGTAAGTATGGTGGCTATAAACAAAACAAACGAATACATGTCGTTCAAACACCTGGGTGAAATAATGGATGGTGTAGAAGATACCACCAGCGAAAAAGTAAAAGTATGGAGTGGCTCTACTGAAAATTATTCTTTGCAGGAGGACAGTGGAGTAACTACTCTTACTGTTGATTTGGACATACCAGATGAATACAAAGAAATGTTTGAAAAGATGTGGCCAACCGCTCTTAAAAATATAAAAGAACTGGCAGAAGGAACAGCCAAAGTACCTATTACCATTAAAGCAGCAATAAATGCACATGTTGAAAAAGCCTGGGAAACATGGACAGCTCCGGAGCATATTACCAAATGGTGCCAGGCATCAGATGATTGGCATGCACCGTATGCAGACAATGATGTAAAAGTTGGTGGCACATTTAAAACTACCATGGCAGCTAAAGATGGCAGTTTCAGTTTTGATTTTGGTGGCGAGTACACTGAAGTAACAAAACATAAATCCATGAGCTATACCATGGGCGATGGAAGAAAAGCCACCATCTTGTTTGAAGAAAAAGATGGCAAGACCATCGTAACAGAAACTTTTGATGCAGAGAATCAAAATTCATTGGACATGCAAAGAGATGGATGGCAGGCAATTCTTAATAGCTATAAAAAACACACAGAGTCGATCTAACAATTTAAATACCTGAAAATGAAAAACAACATTCACCCATGTATTTGGTATGATGGCAATGCAAAAGCCGCTGCCGAATTCTATTGTTCCCTTTTTCCTAATTCTACCATCACTGCCGACACATCATTGGTAGTAAATTTTGAAATTGGCGGGCAAAAATTTATGGGGTTGAATGGTGGTCCAATGTTCAAACCCAATCCATCCATTTCCTTTTTTGTGGTTTGCGAATCAGATGAAGAGATCAATGAACTATGGAAACAACTTTCGGAAAACGGTAAGGTTATGATGCCGCTTGATAAATATGACTGGAGTGAACGATATGGCTTCTTAGAAGATAAATTTGGTTTATCCTGGCAGTTAATGAAGGGAAATTACAGCGATGTAAATCAGAAAATAACAGCTTCCTTTTTATTTACCGGAGATAAATATGGCAAAGCAGAAGAAGCTGTGAAGTTTTATACTGCATTATTTCCAGCTTCTTCTATCACTGGTATCTTATTATATGCCGAGGGTGAAGAACAAGCTGCCGGAAATGTAAAACATGCACAGTTTATATTAGATAATACAGTTTTTATGGCCATGGATGGACCGGGCAGTCATGAGTTTGGTTTCAATGAGGCTATTTCTTTTGTAGTAGAGTGTAAAGACCAGGAAGAAGTAGATTTTTATTGGAACAAATTAACAGGAGATGGCGGCCAAGAAAGTATGTGCGGCTGGTTAAAAGATAAGTTTGGTGTATCGTGGCAAATTATTCCTTCAAAATTGGGTGAGCTCATGGGAAGTGCCGACAGAGAAAAAGCAAACAGAGCAATGCAAGCCATGCTTAAAATGAAAAAACTAATTATTGCTGATCTGCAAAAAGCATACGATGGCAACTAAAAAAAGGGCTTCTAAAAACAGGAAAGTTTGCGCCAATGGACATGTATTTTATAAAAGCAGCGATTGCCCAACCTGTCCTGTTTGCGAAGCAGCTAAAAAACCAATTACTGGTTTTTTAGCACTATTATCCGGCCCGGCAAGAAGGGCATTGGAAAATGCAAACATTACAACAGCAGCACAGCTTGCTAATAAAACAGAAGCAGAAATATTACAATTACATGGAATGGGAAAAGCAACAATTCCAATTTTGCGAAGTGTTTTAAAATCAAATAAACTGTTGTTTAAAAAATAATTTACGACACTTAAAAATAAAATTATGCCAAGTAAAATTTTTGTGAATCTGCCAGTAAAAGATCTAAAAAAGTCAATGGATTTCTTTACCCATTTAGGATTTTCCTTCAACCTGCAGTTTACGGATGAAAAAGCAGCTTGTCTTGTTATTAATGATGGAAGTATATATGCAATGTTGCTTACCGAACCAATGTTTCAAACATTTACCAAAAAACCAATTGCCGATGCTACAAAAACGACGGAAGTACTGATTGCCATTGATGCTGATAGCCGGGAAAAAGTAGATGAGTTAGTAGCCAAAGCAGTTGAAGCAGGCGGCTCCATCTACACCACTCCTGCCGATCATGGCTGGATGTACCAACATAGCTTTGCTGACCTTGATGGACATCAATGGGAGATATTGTATATGGATGAAAGCCTTGTTCCAAAATCGTAAATCAGCGTTTTTAAACTATTCATTATATAAAACTGTATGAAGAGCAACTCATTTTCAATTGAATTAAAATTGAACGCCTCTGCTGAGAAAGTATGGAAAGCCATCAGCGATAAAGACCAAATGAAGCAGTGGTATTTTGATTTGGCCGCATTTAAACCGGAAGTTGGTTTTGAATTTCAATTTGCAGGTACAGGGAGTGCCGGGGATGAATACATTCATGTATGTAAAGTGTTAGCAGTTTTTCCCGGAAACAAGCTGGAGTATAGCTGGACCTACAAAAACCTGGATGGATACTCCATCGTAACATTTGAATTATTTCCTGAAGGTGATACTACAAGATTAAAACTTACCCATATTAGGCTAGAATCGTTTAAGGAAAATGGCCCTGATTTTGCAAAAGAAAGTTTTGCAAAGGGATGGACAGAAATTATTGGCAGTTCATTGCCGAAATTTCTGAGCTCCCAATACCCTCCGAAGGAGAAGCTTTAAGACCTCAATGAATTTATTTTTCTTATTACTAATAATGGTGAATAGAATTACTGAACCCTGACGAGTGATTAATTTCTTCTCTTCCCCTGCAAGAAAAGAAATTAACAGAACAAGTTCGCAACAGACGATGCTAGTAGCAATTAGTTTAGACAATAAATCACTATCTTTTTAATAGTCTTTCAAAGCAGATAATGAAACATGCAACATCAGAGTCAAAGAACCCTCCTTCGGAGGGCAGGGAGGCTCTAAAAATCAAAATCCCTTCTATGCATATTCCAGCGAATACCAAAACTGATGATCGTAGAATTCATATTAGTTAGAGGTGGCGTTGTTGTTTTTTGTCTTCTGGCTACTGCATTTAGCTCTATAAAAAGATTTTCTCTTAGCTCATACGATAAAAGAAAATTGGCAAGAAATACATTTGTTTTCCAACCGCTGCCAATATCATATCCATAATCTCCAACTCTGTAAGGAGGTCCATTGGGCAAGAAAATATTAGAACCAAAACTTTGGCTACTGCTATCTCGGCCCTGTTGATAATAAATCAGTTTAGCAACCGCTAACCATTTTGGTGCCGGTTGATAACGGGCAATACCAATAAACTCACTAAAGTTAGCCATCAACGGATGCGCCAATGGTTGATTATAATGTGTGTAGTTAGCAACAGAATCATAATGAGAATAAGCAAACGGACGAACCCTGTTATGCTCCGCCTGCAAATCAAGATTCTTTATTCCGAATGCATCAATGTATTTAGCACCTAATTGAATGCCCCATTTGTTGGCCCACCAGCCACGGTTAGCTTTTATTTCTGATAATAAAAATTCATCCAGCATTAATTGGCCATACACCTGTATACGTTTTGGCAAATTGGCTTTGAAATCCAGTCCGATAATGGAGTTGTCAAAACTTCCGTTCTGCTGCTCTACCGAACGATAGAAAATGATCGGGTTGAGATACCCGAAATCGAAACGGTCTTTGCGGCCAAAAGTTACCCCTTCAAACAAACCGATATTCAGCCATTTGGTAATATTAATATCTAAGTGATGCATGGCTGCATATTTCTTTGGTATTAATTGTGTGGCCGAAGGCGGTGTGGTGGAATGTAATTCCATGAACAGGTTCTGGTAATTGAACTTCCAGATCCTGGTATTGAGCTTTAGAAAAAGATTATTATTTCCAAAATCACTTAGCAACAAACTGCGATGACCATTTCCGATAAAATTTTTATCGTACCCAAAAGCTACATCAATGTATTTGGTAATGTTGAAAGTAAAGTAACCACGGGCATCAAAATAATCATAACCAAGACCTTTGAACGCTTTGTACAATCCTTGTCCGGGCACTGCTTGCCTATCACTCACCCATTGTCGCACATAAGCCGGGTCTCTTTCCTGGTTATCGGTAATGTAAGAGAAGAAACCGATCTTGTTGGCAATACGTCCCCGAACGGAAACACCTCTTGTATTTAGAAAAAGATTTTCATCACTATTTGATTCTTTGGAAAGTGTGTATTGAAAAACGGGATTTACTACCAGGTCAAAATCTTTTACATGTACTTCATATAAATTAGCCGGGGTTTTATAGAAACTCTTTAGAATTGGTTTCTTAGATGCATATTTAAGCCTGTCGGCTTCGGGCAGGTATTCAAGGTTGTTGAGATATAAACGATCGATATTGTATGCATCTACTTTAGATATATTGCCACCATTTTTTAAAGCGTAATTAGTAACCGCCGCCACTGCATGTTTGCGGGTAAAAGGCTTGGTTTTGGAAAAATTGAAAAAGGAGTCGGAACGGGCCTTAATTTCCAACCTTTCCAATAATATATGGGCTTTATCGCCTTGTGGCAGGTAGGTAGATTGGGCAGCACTTGCAAGCGGTAAAAGAATTACGAGCAGTCTTACAAGGGTTTTTTTAAATTGCATACTTCATAGTTAGATTCAGCCGACAAAATATGCAAAATTATCTGATAAAGAATATACTGGTTGTCAACGAAGGCCGCATTATGGCGGCAGATGTGTTAATAAGCAAGGGGCGAATTGAAAAAATTGAATCGCAGATCAATGGGATTAATACAGATTTCATTGAGATCAATGGCGAAGGAAAATACCTTTTTCCCGGATGTATTGACGACCAGGTACATTTTCGGGAGCCGGGGCTTACCCATAAAGCCAGCATTTATACCGAAGCAAAGGCTGCGGTGGCGGGTGGTGTTACCAGTTTTATGGAAATGCCCAATACGGTCCCCAATGCGCTAACACAAGAGTTGTTGGAAGATAAATATGCAATTGCAGCTAAAACATCATTAGCCAATTACTCCTTTTTTATGGGTACTGGTAATGATAATGCAGAAGAGGTTTTAAAAACCAACGACAAAAGAAAAGATGTTTGTGGTATAAAAATATTTATGGGTAGCAGCACCGGCAATATGCTGGTGGATAATCCCAATACATTGGATAAAATTTTCAGAGAAAGTGAAGTGTTGATCGCTACACATTGTGAAGATGAATCCATCATCAAACAAAATTTGCAAAAAATAAAAGCAACTGGAAGAGAGCTAACTGCTGCCGACCATCCTATCATTAGAAATGAAGAAGCCTGTTATGAATCATCTTTATATGCCATCCAGATCGCAAAGAAATACAATACAAGGCTACATATTCTGCATATCAGTACAGAAAAAGAATTACAGCTTTTCACTAACATGTTTCCGCTAAAAGATAAACGCATTACTGCTGAAGTATGTGTGCACCATTTGCATTTTACCAGTGATGATTATGCATTGCTGGGGAATAAAATAAAATGTAATCCTGCCATAAAAGCTCCGAACAATAAGGAAGCATTATGGAAAGCTTTGCTAGATGACCGGTTGGATGTAATTGCAACCGACCATGCGCCTCATACCTGGCAAGAGAAAGATGAGCCATATGAAAAAGCACATGCAGGATTACCGTTAGTGCAACATTCACTGTCATTAATGCTTCATTATTATAAACAAGGCCATATTTCATTGGAGAAAATAGCAGAGAAGATGAGCCATGCTGTGGCTGATTGTTTTCAAATAAAAGACCGGGGTTACATCAGAGAAGGATATTTTGCTGATCTGGTAATTGTGGATTTGAATAAACCCAATACTGTTTCAAAAGAAAACATATTATATAAATGTGGCTGGAGTCCGCTGGAAGGATTTGAATTTCCGGCAACCATCACCCATACTTTTGTAAACGGACATTTAGTTTATGGAAATAGTGTGTGGGATGAATCACAGCAAGGACAACGGCTTAAATTTGACAGATAAAAATGTGAATGGTGAATGGTCAATAGTGAATAAGAGTCCTTTAAGATTCACCATTCACTATTCACCATTAACTACTCACCATTCACCATTATGCAAATAGATAAAATTTCATTCAGCGATATTTCTATTTTCCATCCGGAAGAAGAGTTTTCTATTTTTCATAAACTAAATTTTACCCGTACCGTTGGTGGCAGGGAATGGTTGCGAAAATTCTTTAGCGAGCCACATGATGATCTGAAAAAGATACTGGGCACCCAGCGGGTCATCCGCACTTTTATGGAACATGTAAAGGATTGGCCCACGGATATCAGCAATGGAACCGTGTTGGTTATTGATAAGTTTCTGGATTATGCCTTAGACCCCATCAACGAAAGCCCTGCTTCCCTGAACAACATGACCTATAAATGGCTGCATAGCGAAGATTATGCAATGGTGAAATATTCTGTGACGCATTTTGCGGATTTCTACCGGGGCATTAAAAAAATTGTCGACTTACTGGAAGGACTTGACCTGCCACCTAATATTCGTTTATACATTGATCGGATTAATGGCTTATTGAAAGAACCTCCGTTGCAAAAATTAGCTGCATCAGAACCGGCGCAACGATTTTCTACCGGGCAAAATTTATATTTTGGTTATCATCTTCGTGGACGCTATAAAAATGGAACATTGGAGTTGATCGATATTTATAGTCGGTTGGATGCCTGGTACTCGATGGCTGTGGCGGTAAAAACATACAATCTTACATTCCCACAATTTATTGAACAAGATTCGCCGCTGGTAGATGCAAAAGGTTTGTACCATATTTTATTACCAGATCCGGTAGCGTATGATCTGCAAATGAACCCCGAGCATAATTTCCTTTTTTTAACCGGCGCAAATATGGCTGGTAAAAGCACATTGATAAAAGCACTCGGCTCCGCTGTGTTTTTGGCGCATATTGGAATGGGCGTACCCGCAAAAAACATGAAGCTGACTTTGTTTGACGGGCTGCTCAGCAATATTAATGTAGTAGATAATATTGCCAAAGGCGAAAGTTTTTTCTTTAATGAAGTGCAGCGGATAAAACACACCATTGAAAAAATAAACAATGGTAAAAAATGGCTGGTTCTGATCGATGAATTGTTTAAAGGCACCAATGTGCAGGATGCGATGAAATGCTCCTTAACGGTTATTAAAGGGTTAATGAAAATGAAAAATTCGTTGTTCATTCTATCCACCCACCTCTACGAAATTGGCGAAGAATTAAAAACCTACCCCAATATTTCTTTCCGCTATTTTGAAACCAACGTAAAAGATGAGCAATTGGAATTTAGTTACCAATTAAAAGAAGGCATCAGCAACGATCGCATTGGCTATGTCATCCTTAAAAGGGAGAAAGTGGTGGAGATGCTGGAGAATTTATAGGCCCCCATCCCCTAAAGGGGAGTTTTTGCGTACTTTTATTTTTAATACTTACTTATGAAGAAAGTTCTGCTTGCCAGTTTGCTATTAGCTTTAGTTCTGCCTGTTTTTGCGCAGCGCAGTATTGATGTATTACATTATAAATACGAGATAGAACTGAATGATAATAATGATACCATCTATGGTAAAGCTTCAATTACTGTACAGTTCAGAGAACCTACAAAATGGATTGAGCTTGATCTGAAATACTTAGGAAAAGATGAAAAAGGAATGATGGTTATGAGTGCAGGCGGCCCGGACTATCAAAAAACTACAATTGAATTAGAATCGCATAAGTTCGGGTTAAATTTAAACAAGCTTTCTGAAAAAAATGACACGGCTACTTACACTATACAATACAAAGGCATTCCCGCCGATGGTCTAATCATCTCTAAAAACAAATACGGCAATCGTACTTTCTTTTCTGACAACTGGCCCAACAGGGCACATAACTGGATTCCCTGTGTAGATGATCCTGCCGATAAAGCAACGGTTGAATTTATTGTAACGGCTCCATCACATTACCAGGTGATATCAAACGGTGTACAGATCGAAGAAACGAATTTATCCAACAATAAAAAGCTAACGCATTATAGAGAAGATGTTCCGCTACCAACAAAAGTTATGGTGATCGGTGTGGCTGATTTTGCAGTTAATAATGTGGGGGATGTAAACTGTGTACCGGTAAGTAGTTGGGTGTATCCAGAAAATAGAACAGAAGGATTTAATGATTATGCAATAGCCAAAGAAGTGCTAGCCTGGTATATAAATTATATTGGTTCCTTCCCTTATAAAAAGCTGGCGAACGTACAATCCAAAACCATGTTTGGTGGCATGGAAAATGCCGGTGCGATTTTCTATTTTGAAAACTCTGTAACAGGAAAGCAAAATGAAGAAGCATTGATTGCTCATGAAATAGTGCACCAGTGGTTTGGTGATATGGCAACAGAGAAAAGCTTTGCGCATCTATGGCTAAGCGAAGGCTTTGCTACTTATCTTACTCATGTTTATCTCGAATCAAAATATGGCACCGATAGTTTGAATAACAGGATGAAAACAGACCGGGAGACGGTTATTGATTTTGTAAATAGCTCTCAAAAACGGGTAGTTGATTTTACTCCGGATCTAATGCAATTACTAAATGCCAATAGTTATCAAAAAGGTGGCTGGGTATTGCACATGCTTCGCCGGCAATTAGGGGATTCTATTTTTCATAAAGCAGTGCGTCAATACTATACTACTTATGCAGGTAAAAATGCGGATACCAAAGACCTGCAATCCATTTTTGAAACCGTTTCGGGAAAAAACCTCAACACATTTTTTGACCAATGGCTGCATACACCAGAAAATCCCAAATTAAATATTACCTGGAAATATGAAGCAAAAGAAAAAAGAGTAGCTATTACTGTGGAGCAGTTACAAAGTAAAACATTTGAATTCCCTTTAGAAATAGGTCTTGGAGTTGCTGCTGCAAAGCTGCAAATAAAAAAAATGAACATATCTAAAAAGGTGGAGACTTTTTACTTTCCAGTGGCAAGTTCATCTATTTCAATAGCTGTTGATCCTAACACTTCCCTTTTGTTTGAGGGCATCTTGACGGCTATAAAATAACTATTACACCACTAAAGGAATACCAGTTTGTGGTATTAGAGAATTCACATTTTTCTCTATCTTCAAACCATGCTTGTAAAAACATTTGGCAGTGCTGTATATGGTGTTGAAGCAATTACAATTACTATTGAGGTTAATTGGCTCAGTAGTTCCGGAAAAGATATGATGATTGTAGGGTTGCCTGATAACGCCGTGAAAGAAAGCCTGCAACGCATTGAAAGTACTTTTAAAACCAACAATTTTACGGTACCCCGCACCAAAGTGGTGGTGAACCTGGCGCCTGCTGATATTAAAAAAAGTGGCACCGCATTTGACCTTGCCATAGCACTGGGAATTTTGGGTGCATCCGAACAATTCGAAAACAAAGAGGCATTGAGTCAGTATGTAATTATGGGAGAACTGGCATTGGATGGAGAGATCCGTTCTATTAAAGGTGCTTTGCCTATTGCCATACAAGCAAGAAAAGAAGGTTTTAAAGGATTGATAGTGCCGAAGATGAATGCCAAAGAAGCCGGAATGGTTAATAATCTGAACGTTTATGGGGTAAGTCATATTAAAGAGGTAATTGATTTTTTTGAAAATGAAGAGACAGGATTAGAACCTACTGTTGTTAATACAAGAGATGAATTCTTTAATTCGCAATATGATTTTGAAATTGATTTTGCTGATGTTAAAGGACAAGAAAATATAAAACGGGCCCTGGAGATTGCAGCAGCTGGTGGGCACAATGCGATACTAATCGGCCCACCCGGTGCAGGTAAAACCATGCTGGCAAAACGATTACCTACTATTCTTCCACCACTGTCATTGCAGGAAGCATTGGAGACAACAAAAATTCATTCGGTAGCTGGTAAATTACCTGAAAATTCTACACTGGTTTCTAAACGACCTTTTCGTTCACCGCACCATACTATTTCAGATGTTGCACTAGTGGGTGGTGGTGGCATTCCGCAACCGGGAGAAATTTCATTGGCGCATAATGGTGTGTTGTTTTTAGATGAGTTGCCTGAATTTAAAAGAACGGTATTAGAAGTAATGCGGCAACCCATGGAAGAAAGAAGAGTAACCATTTCAAGAGCAAAAATAGCGGTTGATTTTCCGGCCAGTTTCATGCTGATGGCTTCTATGAATCCATGCCCTTGTGGTTTTTATAATCATCCCGATAGAGAATGTACTTGCCCGCCCGGCACCGTACAAAAGTATTTGAACAAAATTTCGGGACCACTACTTGATAGAATTGATTTGCATGTGGAAGTAACACCTGTAGCTTTTAGTGAACTATCTGCCACAAGGCCGCAGGAAAATTCGGCTAGCATCCGTGACAGAGTTATAAAAGCAAGAGATATACAAGCAGAACGATACAAAGACAACCCCGGTATTTATTGTAATGCACAAATAAGTAGTAAGATGCTGAAAGAAATTTGTGTCATCAACCAGGTAGGGGCCAATTTATTGAAAGTAGCCATGGAAAAATTAAACCTTTCTGCTAGAGCTTACGATAGAATATTAAAAGTATCAAGAACAATTGCAGACCTTGCTGAAAGTGTAGATATAAAACCTGAGCATTTAGCAGAAGCGATACAATATCGTAGTCTCGACAGGGAAGGTTGGGCAGGATAAAATGATGTCACAATAAAATCTGCTATGTTTGCCGCATAATATTTACCTTTCTTTTATCATGGAATCCTACTTTCAATACCTGAATGCATACTATGATAAAATTTTTGTGCTCAGCGTAGAAGCTGCTGCTGAGCGAAGAGCATTATTTGCTGAACGGTTTAAAGGACTTGATTACACTTTCTTTTACGGGGCTGATAAAAATAAATTTACCATTGAAGAAATGGTAGCAAAAGGTTTTTTTAGTGAAGAACTTACCCGCAAACATCACCGCTTTAGTAAAACGATGCAGGCAGGAGAAATTGCCTGCTCCTGGAGCCATAAGATGATGTATGAAGAAATGATTAATAATAATTATACCCGTATATTAATTTTCGAAGATGATGCAGTACCTGATGAACAAATGCTGAGAGAAATACCTGATGTGTTAAATGAAATACCGCCTGATTGCGAGTTATTGATGTGGGGTTGGAATAAAAATGGTAAAAACGGCGTAAAGAGTGATTTGAAAAAATTGGTTTACCATATTCAGCATATTATTGGCAGTTTAAAATGGGATCATAATACCATCCGCAATTTAAATGCAAAGCCATTTTCCACGCATTTGAAAAAAGCCGGGTTTCATGATTATACATACGCCTATGCCATTACACTTGAAGGAGCAAAGAAATTGATGGAAATGCAAACGCCTATTCAATATATTGCCGACAATCTATTGGCACATGCTGCCACTCAAAAAATTGTAAACGCCTATATTGCTTCGCCCGCAATATTTTTACATGATGCTATGCCAGACGGAACTGCAAAAGACTCATTTATCCGATAAACTTTTCTTGCTACCTTTTTAACCCGAGTTTTTTTAAGAAGTTGTTATTCTTGCTGTAATAACATTTGAAACTACGCATTTCGGGATGGTTATTTTCTATTAGCAACTGATGATACAAAGCAAACAATTCTTTCAGTGCTGTATTATCTTCCATAAATACTCTATCCTGGTGGCGGGAGATTTGATGGGGTAAATCCATTGAATAACCACTAAAATGAAAAAATAATAACGGCTCATCATTTACATAAAACTGGTTTTCTTTCTTGGAAATCGTTCTCTCATGTAAATTCCAATAAGCCGCATTACACCCAGGGTGTTGCAGCCAGCCCAAAGCTGAAAAAAATATAGGTGCCAGGTTCAGCCATTTTTGATCTACAAACATCCCTTCTTTTAGATTCACATAGCATTGATCGATCATCCGTTCCTTCCACCAATTCAAGAATGAATTTCCTTCTTCATTGTTTTTAACAGCAAAAAAACCACCGTTAAAAACCCCATTCTTCAGCATTTCTCTTTCAAATGGCCGTTTGCCATCCTTTTTAAAGGGAGTTAAGATATGAGGAGTTAGTAAAATACTTTTCTTCTCTAACTCATTTTCAACAAAATGAAGCGAAGAAAACACCAACATATCACTATCTAAAAAAATAACCTTCTCTGCCTTGTATTTTTTAAATGCATGTATTGCAAAAAAAACTTTCAGTGCACAATTCAATTCAAACACATCATACGCTTCGCACATTTGACTAAATTCGGAGATGTTTAATTCATGTGCTTCCACCAACTCATGTGGAGAACAATAATCGCTGGTAACTCTTCCTGCTAATTTATCTACCAATCCAATCATCAGTTTATAACCCGGATTATGTTGCAATAAAGAATCACCTAATCCTTTTGCTTGCGCCAAATGATTAGCAGAACAGGTTGTAACAATTATAGTATCTGCCATTATGTGTTCTTTTTTGCCAGTATTATATTGTTTAAATATAAATCCTTTCGCTTGGGCAGGAGCCAACTTTTAAATGAAAACCACCCATTAAGGATCGGATTAATCAATGGGGGGATATTTGTTCTGAAAAATTTTGATTTTCCCAATACCGGAAAAGACGGAATAAAATGTTCATTAAAATACAATACCCGCATCTGGTGAATGGCTGTTAAAAAATCTCCCGTCTTATCTGCGACCAATAAAGTAAATCCATTTCTCTCTAACATGCTTTTTAACGCAAACTGTGTATAACGGGCAAAGTCAGCTGGCACTTCATGCTCAGGCCATACAAAAGGACAGGTTATTAAAAGTTTACCATCCCTTTTTATCACTCTTGCCAGCTCTTTTAAAATCTCTTCTACATTAAAAACATGCTCAATTACTTCGCTACTAAAAATGGCATCAAAATACTCATCGGGAAATGGAATTGTTTTTCCATCATACAAAATATCAATGGATTCATTAGTATGAGAATGACCTTCACCTGCATAATCTACTCCTATATATTCTGTAGCATTCGTAAACAATGACTGATAAGGCTTACTGCCACACCCAAAGTCCATTACTCTGCCCCGGAGCTCCGGCGCAAACTGATTTATTTTTTTATATAATAATGACCTGGTAAAATAGAAAGCATTATTTAATCCGGGATTGAATGATTTTGGAACGTTTTGCTGCATTACTTAAAAATAATACTAAATAGAGACAAGCAATACTATTGAATTTATGAAGCTAAAACTTTTCGGTAAACATCCAGGTATTTCTTTGCTGTTGTGTGCCAGCTAAACAGTGCTGCATGTTGCTTTATACTTTCAATACGATTATTGGTTTTATAATCATGCAAACTTTTTTCAAAACAGTTTCGCATAGTCTCTGGCTCAAAATCATCAAAATAGTAAGCAGCATTACCTCCAATTTCTGGCAGACTCATAAATCGGGATAAAAAAACAGGTTTGCCAAAATGCATGGCTTCTAGTGGCGGCACGCCAAATCCTTCTGCAAAAGAAGGAAACATAAATGCTTCGCAGTTTTTGAAATACCAATACTTATTCTGCTCATCTACAGGACCCACCAGTTTCACCCTTTCTTCTACCCCATATCTTTTTGCTTCCTCAATTATTTTGTCTTTATAATCAAAATTATTGAGCCCGGCAACTACCAACTCATATTCATTGCCTACCAATAATGCCGGAAGCACATGCAGGTTTTTTCGTGGCTGCACAAGACCTAACGAAAATAAAAAAGGCCTGGCTGGTTTATAATCCGGCCTGTCAAAACCGGGAAACTCTGCCACACTACTACCATTATAAATGACAGAACTTGTAGTGGATCCAAAATCAAGATGTTTGGCCGCAAAGTTTAACGCATGTTCCGAAATGCCGATAATATGGCTAGCCTGGTTTACATTTCTCTGCATTAACTTTAATGAACGTTTATTGTATTTTGAGTTGCCTCCTTCTTCTACCAAAAAATTCATATCATGAATGGTATAAACTACTTTGGTTTTTTTATTAAAAGGCCGGTATTGAGAAATGCCGGTTGTAAGATGCCAAACATCATACTGCCCTGTTCCGGTTTGAAAAATTTTGTGCCAACGCTTATGAGGAATATATTTTGGTTTGTCGCCAAATAGACCAAACTTGTCTTTTGGCAAATAATAAGTCAGTTGCTCATCAGCAGCACAGTTCAATAAAAGGTGTTCTGCAAGATGGCATGAAAAAGTGTACAACCCATTGTATGGATTATGCCGCAGCCGATGCAGATCAATCATGTACTTTTTCATCTAATATTCTTCAAATTGAGCCTTGAATTAATTCCTGCAATTTACCCCGAAAGCTGAAATCTTGTCATTTTTTACGAACTTGTACGATGTTTGTAGCCTGATGGACTACAATTTCTCTCTCAATAATTTTTATGAAGATATTACTGCGTTATTTGAAGCCTTATAAATGGTTGGTGGCATTGGTTTTATTATTGGCGGCTATCAATATCGGCTTTTCTCTTGTTGACCCGATTATTTTTGGAAAATTAGTGAATCTGGGAAGTTATCACCAAAAAGTGGAACCCTTAAACTGGAATGAATTCCTGTTTACCCAAAAAGAATATGTGGACAGCACTGTACAAATGGATAGTACAGGTGTGGTGAACAAAGTTGAAAAGAATAAAACAATATATGGGGTGGTGTGGTTGCTGATCGCTTCTATTTCAGTGGCTATGATAAGCCGTATCGCCAAAGCTTTCCAGGATTATTTTTTAAGTCTCATTACTCAAAAGTTTGGTGCTACTATTTTTACGCAAGGATTGCAACATGCTATGAAGCTTCCCTACCAGGAGTTTGAAGATGCCAGAAGTGGTGAGACACTCAGCATTTTACAAAAAGTAAGAATTGATACTGAAAAATTCGTTTCATCATTTATCAATATCCTTTTCCCTGTTATTGTTGGGATTGTTTTTGTTGCAGTATATGCCACTACTATCCATTGGAGTCTTCCGTTAGTTTATTTCGGAGGAATATTTTTACTAACCATCATTTCCAACCTGCTCAGTAAAAAAGTAAAAACAATACAGAAAAAAATTGTAGGGCAAACAACTGCACTGGCCGGTGCCACCACCGAATCGCTTCGTAATATTGAATTGGTAAAAAGTCTTGGTCTTACCCAACAAGAAGTAAGCAGGCTCAATAAAAATACTTTTAAAATTTTAGGCTTAGAGTTAACCAAAGTAAAGAGAATACGCAGCATCAGTTTTATACAGGGAACGTTCGTTAATACTCTTCGCCAGATAATTCTCTTTCTGTTGATGTTGTTTATTTACCAGGGCAAAATGGACGCAGGGCAGATTGTAACGATGCAAATTTTTTCTTTCTTTGTTTTCGGACCACTACAGGAAATTGGCAACATCATTCTAACGTATCGGGAGGCGCAAGCATCATTAGAGAACTTTGCTAACCTCATGAAAAAAGCACCCGAACCACAGGCAACAAATCCAAAACACCTGGGAGAAATACAAACCTTAGAATTTGACCATGTTGCATTTAAACACCAGACTGCAGCACACAAAGCCATCAATGATATTAGCTTTAAAGCAAAGACCGGTGAAACTATCGCCTTTGTGGGTCCATCAGGATCTGGCAAAACAACATTGATGAAATTATTAGTGGGCTTGTATCGTCCGCAAGAAGGAAAGATTTTGTACAATGGTATTGATGAAAATAGCATTGATTTTGATGCGCTGCGCAACCAAATAGGTTTTGTAACACAGGACACACAACTTTTCTCGGGTACCATCAGGGAAAATTTAAGTTTTGTTAATCCAGAAGCCACAGAGGACGAATTGCTAGAAGTATTAAAAAAAGCATCTGCCTCCAATTTACTGGCAAGGGCTGAAAAGGGACTTGAAACGATGATCGGCGAAGGTGGATTAAAATTATCCGGCGGCGAAAAACAGCGTTTGTCTATTGCAAGAGCATTACTTCGCAAACCTAAATTATTATTGTTTGATGAAGCTACTTCTGCGCTAGACTCATTAACAGAAGAAGAAATTACTGATACCATCCGTGATATTTCACTACAGGGCAGCCAGGTTACAATTTTAATTGCACACCGGCTTTCAACCATTATGCATGCTGATAGAATTTATGTATTGGAAAAAGGTGATGTGGTAGAAACTGGCAATCATGAAACATTGCTGGAAGAAAAAGGCTTGTATTATGCGATGTGGCGGCAACAGATCGGTGAAAGAAAAAATAAAATTTCAGCTGCGTAAATATGGGACTATTTTCATTTTTAAAACCGGGTTCCGGAAAAATAAAAAATGCTTTAAAAAAAGGAGCCATTATAATTGACGTTCGTACACCACAAGAGTATGACAGAGGTCATATTCCGGACGCATTCAATATTCCGGTGGATAGAATAAAAGTGAGTATTGAAAGAATTAAAGCTTCTAAATTACCGGTAATAGTTTGTTGTAACTCGGGTGAACGCAGCGGCACTGCTTTACAATATTTAAAAGCAGCAGGAGTAAAAGAAGCTTATAACGGAGGCAACTGGCAAAATGTGTTGAAGATTATAGAATCTCTATGACAATCAGGGATTCACTTTTATTTTTACTGTTTTTGTAACACTATTCAGTCCATGGTCTTGAAAAGTAATTGTCACTGTATAATCACTTACAACAGTAACTGAAGCGGTATGTGTAATGTTGAAATTATAACTCAGCACCCCATGTATTTCATATAACTGCTGTTTTACTAATTCGCCATTCGCATCATTTGTAATGCGAATGCTGCCATTGTAGAGACCAAGGTCATCACTTATTTTTCCGGTTACATTTATTGAATTTCCGTTGGAGAATACCTGATTTGGGGTAGGCGTATAAATATCTAATACTGGAACCACATTATCTGTTGGCGTTACAACATGTGGACTATCGTCAGCACTGCCAGTTGCATCACCGCCTTTTGAACAGGAGCCGCCAACAAATACGATGATTAAAACCAGTAAAAACCTATATCCTTTCATGCCTTAAATCTACGATTCTTTTTTTTCCCCTTTGCCACCCCACAAATCAGAAAAGAAATTTGTCTTTTCGAGTTCTTCCATATCACTCAGCTCCCATTCCAGTGCTTTTGTACTCTGAGAGATTTCTAAAAGAGAAATAACAAGTGATACCAATAAACTCAACAAGCTAGCTGCAAAAACATAACTGGTAAAACCCGCCCATTCTTTGTACACACTGTACATAGTAACTACACAACATAGAAAACTAAACACTCCCAATGCCTGCATCTGCCGAACCATATTAATGCGTATACGCAGAATTTTAATTTGCTGTAAGAGATGTGCTTTCTTATCGCCTTTCATATACTCATCATGCAGCTTACGGATAAGGCTTGCCAATGCAAGATAGCGGTTGGTATAGGCTAACAGCAAAAGGCTGATAGCCGGAAATAATAATGCTGGTGTGTTAAAAGTAATTTCCATACTGCAAATGTCTGTATAAAAAAAAGCCCCGCAAAACGGGACCTGAATACTCTAACTAATTACACTGCTCATTTGTTACTAAAGTCGAGAGGGATATTCGCTTTAACAGAAAAATTTCTTCCTGTATTAAATACACCTACCCGACCTGTATTCATATTTTCGGCAGCATACTTTAACCGGCTCAGGTGATTTTGGTAGGCCACGTCTGCAATATTAGTAATCGAAAAATGAAGACTCAACACAGTTTTCTTTTTGTTATTTATAATATCCCCACCAAATCCTGCATTTAGCAACGTATATCCGTCTGTAACTGTTTCCGTATCAAATCCGGTAAAGGCATTATTTTGTTTGAATGTTTTATCCGTACTTGCTTTAATATAAACATGACGGAAAGATTTTCCGGCTGTATTAAAATTAGCCCGTAACTCACTGGTTAGCCTTGCTGCTGGTATCAGGGGAAGATTATCTGAACCATCTAATTTTTGATTAAACTTTCCACGTACAAAAGAAACAGTATTTTCGAAATGCAACCAATCTAATGGATGCGGATGTATATCAAGTGATGCTTCAATACCATGAAGAGAAGCATCCAGTTGATTAAATCGAAATGCTGTAAGATCTTCTCCATCCACATTTACTAAAGAGTCGCCACCAAAAGTGGATTCCAATTTTCTATAAAAAATGAAGTTGTTGATATTGTTATAGAAAGCACTCACTCCAAAACTGAAATGTTCATAGTCCACATCTATTCCGGCATCAAACTGCAGGCTTGTTTCAGATTTCAAATTTTGAGAACCGTACTCATAACGATTAGACCCTTCATGTGCACCGTTGCTGGACAGTTCGGCCAATGTAGGAGCCCTGAAACCTCTGGCAATATTTGCCTTTAAGGTAACTGTGTTGGTTGGTTCATAACTAACACCAACACTACCTGAAAAATTAGAAAATGTACGGTTGAATTTTTCAAACTTAAGATCTGCTCCTTCAAATAATTCTTTTGAATTTACGTTGCGGCTATCATACCGAAAACCTCCGCTTACTGTTGCTTTATTAAATAAGCGTTGGGCATACACAAAAACACCCACATCAAATAAATTATACTCAGGTATTAGTGCTTCTTCGCCTTTATTCAGATTCTTTTGCCCCATTCCGTTTACACCAATAGTAGTATGCCATTCTTTTAACTCTGGTAATTGCCATTGAACTGCATAATTAATAGTTCTAAGGTCGAAGAACAATTCTTTCTCAGTAGGGTCTTCGGCGTTGCCAAATTCCTGCCGTTGATTATTCTGATAACCGATATTGATTTTTAAACGGCTTTTCTTAATGGCAAAATTGTTATCGAGAATAAATTTGTTATGCTGCACCCGTTGTTGAGGTACAAATAAATCTCTTGCATCTAAGTCAGCATTAGAAGCAATTCTTTCGAGTGGAGTACCGGCGAATAAAATGAAATTACCAGTTGCATCATCTCTATCACCTTCTACTAATCCTAGTCGCTGGTCAAACCGGCTGAATATAAAATGACTATAACCCCAGCTTTTATTGATACCAACGTATCCTCCAAAATTTCTTTCGTTGAACCTGGAGTTCAATACCTTGCCGTCATATTTATTTTTATAATCCCCGGCAGATTTATAAGTGCCATATACGTTCCAGTTAAATCCGTTGTTATTAGCGGCAAGATTTGCATTCAATGCTAGCAAGCCATTATTACTTTGATAGTTCGATAAGATATTTCCTTTGAAAGTACCTTCTGCAACAGGTGTATTGGTAATAAAATTTATAACTCCGGCTATTGCATCACTTCCATAGATTAATGAAGCAGGACCTTTCAACACTTCTACTCTGCCTACACTTAACTCATCAATTTCAACTCCATGCTCATCGCCCCATTGTTGTCCTTCTTGTCTTACACCTTCATTTATAATTACTACCCTATTATAACCCAATCCACGAATAAAAGGCTTTGAAATAGCTGGTCCGGTTGAAAGTTGTGAAACACCTGGCACCTGCGTCAACGCCTCAATAATATTATTGGAAGTTGATTGTAATAATGCATTTTTTCGGATAGAAGTTACCGGCACCGGAGTTTTACGAATGCTTGTCGCACCAGATACACCAGTAATTATCACTCCCTGGTTTTCTACAACTACTGATGAAAGTTTAAAATCTTTTTCTGTATCCACATTCAATTCAATATGCTCAACTATTGTAGCATAGCCTGCATGAGAAATTTCAATAACATGGTGACCATCCGGAATATTTGTTAGAATATATTTTCCTTTTTCATTGGCAATGGCACCAATCTTATCATCAGTAAGATAAATGGAGGCCCCAGCTAAGGGTTCGCCTGTTTTCGCATCTGAAATGGTTCCGGATAAACTAATTTTTAATTCATCACTTTTTATAGCAACGGTTATGTTGGCATCTTCATTCTCAATAGACAGTGATTGCGCCGAAGCCAGAAAAGGGAGAAGTAAAAAAGGAATAATACTAAATTTCATTTTATATTTTTTGACACTACGTTGCAAATGTAAATAAAAATGTATCGTAGTTGCAAAAAAAATTTAAGCCCTCCAACTAACCTAAAATGTGAAACTACCTTAGCTTAAGCATGGCCCGGACTTGTTGTGTAGGTCCATTTTGAAAACGGGCATAATAAACTCCGGTTGGCAAACCATTGCTATCAAAAGTAGTGGTGAAAGTACCAGGGGTATACTCCCTGTCGATTGGTGTTTTAATTACACGGCCAAGCATATCAATTATTTGTATAAGCGTATGGCCGCCTTTTGTTGTAAACTTAATGGTGGTTGATTCTGTAAAAGGATTTGGATAGTTTGAAATTAATTCAACTCCGGATTGATTAGGGTCAGGTGGATTAGTAGTACTACACCCTGCTGCACTACAAATATCAAGGCTTTGAAAATTTTGAAATAAAATTGTTTGTAATGTTGTTGGCGAAACACAAAACCAACGTTCAAGTATGGACGCATAGATGCTGCGAAAATCATACTGCATCGGTATATTATCATTAACCGTAGCATTTGTTGGTATGGCCGGATTAGTTCCGGTAACACCGGATGTAACTTTGTTTCCGAAGATAAACATAGGCGCTGCTGCTCCATGGTCTGTTCCTGTACTGGAATTTGATTTGATGCGCCGTCCAAACTCTGAAAAAGTTAATCCTATTACCCGATCCTGTATTCCCAGAAACTGGCAATCATCTACAAATGCTTTAATGGCATTGGATACATTTCCCAAAAGAGTAGCATGTGTACCAGTAGAAGTATCTGTTGTATTTACTTGCAGGGAGTGAGTGTCGAATCCACCATAACTAACCATGTAAATTCTTGTTTTTAATCCCCCTTTAACCAAACGGGCAACAATTTTTAATTGATCGGCTAATGAATTATTAGCGGGATAAGCACTTTGCTGAGTAACCAGGTTTGCAGCATCCTTTATTCTTGTTGCATACAAATTGGTTTGCTTTGCCACCGTTCTTATATAAGAAAGCTCATATCCCATAGGATTATTAGGTGCAGGATCAGCAATATTATTAAGCAGGTTATAAAAACTTGTTGGATTGGTAATACTCATTCCCATACTTACACTTGGCCCTTGCATAGTAAGAGATGTAAGGGATCCAATTTGTATGGCCAGCGGATCAGGCATAGTTGCATTAGGATAACCCGTTGGAAAGTTTGGATACTCTGTATTCAAATAACGTCCAGCCCATCCTGAATTAACAACTTCTGAGCTTGATGAGCCACTCATCCAAATATCCGTTGCTCTAAAGTGTGAAAAATTTGGAGAGGGATACCCAACTGCTTGTACAATATTCAATTTCCCATCATTGTATAATGCCTGCAAACCTGTCATGCTTGGATGCAACCCGGTATTTGCGTAGCCCGATAATCCTAATATTTTATTTTGCTCAATAGCCACATTTGTTCTAGCATTATAATAATTACTATAGGTAGAAATTGGAATCACCATATTCAATCCATCATTACCACCATTCAGTTGTATAATCACCAATACATGATCTGTTTCTATTGGCGGCACCATTAAAGCTCTCATTAGCGGTGACTCTGCATTAAAGGCCTTTACAGAATATCCGTCGACAACTGCTGGCAACAATGCTGCCGCAGGCACCGTATTTTTTATAAAATCTCTTCTTTTCATGGTTGGTTAGTTTACAAGAGATCAGGACAATTGATACTCCGATAAATTCATCAGGTATTGATAAAATGATTTCAGCCGGTTATTTACAATATTAAAATTGGTAGTATTAGCAGGGTCGGCTATATAAGCATTCCAGGCATTCGTCCAATAATAATCCTGCGTTTGATTACTAAGTAAAATCTGTTCTTTAATTAATTGTTTAGAAACTACTGATAATGGAACCCGGTATAAAATTGCTAATGCATCATCAATTAAAATGTTAGGATCTCCCGGGTTGGATAAAGTCTGAGTAAATGCAACTGCATTGATTTGTATTCGTTTTCCATTGCGGGAGTAGCCGGTAAGAATCATTGTATCCGTAAACTGGTTTCGCTTCGGCAATGTATCTGAGTTTATCCATAATTCATGAAACTGCGGCTCCTGATAATAGGCCGCCCAGCCGGATACATCTGGTGGGTCGCCAATATCCTGGTTCATAGTAGTTAGCCAGTTGCGTATATAATTCCACATAGCATATGCATCTGCATACTCTGAAGTACTATTTGGAAATACTACAGCAAACTCACGAAGGCAACTTATCACTGTATCAACAGGACTTTTTATTAAACATCCCTGGTTCAGTACATCAAAAAAATGTTCGCTTTTCAACAGCGCATCCAATACTGGTTTTACTTCATAATTATTGTTGCGGAAAATAGTAGCCAGGGGTTCTATAACATTTGTTTCTGCTGCAGCATCTATTTTATAATATACAAACCAGCGGTACAAACAGCGGCAAATATATTTTGATACTTCTTGCTTATTAAAAATCATCGTAATCAAATCATCTGTTTCTAAGGCCCCATTAGCTCCTGTTCTGCCTGCAACAACTGTATTATTATAATAAGAAGAAAACTGTTTATTGGTTTCATCATGTCTTGTTGCATCCCAAAAAACGGTGTAGGTAGTGCCGTTGATGCGCCAGCCTGTTAACACTTTAGCAGCTGTCTTCACATCATCTTCAGTGAACCCAGCACCGGGGCCCTTACCTAACGTAAACAATTCCTGCAACTCCCTTGAATAGTTTTCATCAGGAGCAGTTTTCGTATTCAAATAACCGTTAAGATAACGGAGCATCCCGGCATCAATCGTTACATTTTTTACTAATTGTTTAAAATTGCCCAATGCACTTTGTCGTAATAAGGCATGATGATGGTATACATAATGAGAATTACCAATAGTAGTTGTTTCCGTTCCAAAATGATCGGCCCAAAACAAAGTCAATCTTTCCCTGATACTTCTGTCTTGATTGATCATTAAACCAGCCCACCATTTTTTAAAAGAGTTGCGACGCTGGCTATTGAGTGTACCATCATTAGTAGGACTATTAATCCAGGTTGCGCCGGCAGCTACATTCGGATCTGCCGTTCCCGGACTATAATCATTAAGCGGTGGTGCAGGCAACGGAGCTGTTGGAGAAAGTAACTCATCAACCGATTGTTCCATCGTCCGGGTAAGGAAATAATCTAAATCCGATTTGCAGGAGCCAAACATGGTACGCTTAAGAAGATGTTGTACTACATTTTTTGTCCATGGTCCGCTATAGGGATTAAGCCCCGATTGGGTGCGGAAACCGGAGGTTGAATAAGCATCTGTAGCCTTTTTCTTCCGGGCCGCAAGAAAGTCACGTCTGTCCATAGCAATTGATTGGGTGAGCCTAAGAAGCTAAAGTTAGATAAAGGTTTAAGGGGTTGCAAGAAAATGATCATGCAAAACTGAAATTAGAGTAATAATACTTTTATCCCTTTTCAAGAATCTGAATTATCACAAACATCTATTATTACAAGTTGGAGTTCCTGTCTAAATTGCTTGCTTAATAAACTTCCTTTAATCGCCCAGCACCCTCACCATTATATTCTTATAAAAAATGGTACTCTTAGGATCGTGGCCTTGCAAAGCAATAGTGCCACTGGAAAGAAGGCGACCTGCCATGCCAGCATCTCTTTGTACATCGTTTGGTTCCGTGTAGTCTGTTATTAATTTATTGTTGACTTTAACTGTGATGCGTTTGCCTTTTACCTTGATGTGCATGGTGAACCATTCCTCATCTTTTGCTGGTGCTTCTTTTACATCCTGAATTGCATATAAACCGGCGGTTCTCCGCCAATCGGTATGCGAATTATTTACCTGCACTTCATATCCCTTCTTAGGCCATGAGTTTTCCTGGAATATGGTATGAAAATAAATACCGGAGTTAGAACCGGGCATTGTCTTTACATCAATCTTCAATTCAAAATTTTTAAAATTGTGTTGCTGAACCGAACCATCATAATAAAGATGCGCTACGTTTCCATTCACTACTATCATTCCATCTTCCACTTTGAATGTTTGTGGGTTAGTACCAACTTTCCAGCCATCCAGACTTTTACCATCAAAAATGGAAATCCATCCCTTCTTACTATCATTATCAGAACAAAAAGAAAAGCAAATGACAATAATGCTGAATAACAGAATGAGTTTTTTCTTATTCATTTTTACTTCGGATGATAAATGAAATTAAGTAAAATAGTGAGCAAGACTAAATAAAAAACCGGAAGCAAATCACTTCCGGTTTTTATATTCTACATGAATCTTGTTATTGAATATTTTCTATAATGCCTGCAATGCCTTGTCCGCCGCCAACACAAGCCGTAATCATTCCATACTTTTTATTCAGCCTCTTCATATCATGCAAATTTTGAATGGTGAGCTTAGCACCTGTACAACCTAATGGATGTCCTAATGCAATGGCACCACCATTAATATTTACCTTGGATGGATCAAGACCTGCTTCTCGTATTACCGCTAAAGCTTGTGATGCAAATGCTTCATTCAACTCTATCAAATCCACATCAGCCAAATTAAGACCAGTTTGTTTTAACACTTTCGGAATAGCAGCCACAGGGCCAATTCCCATGATGCGTGGATGCACACCTGCAACTGCACTGCTTACTAACCGCCCAATTGGCTTAAGCCCCAATTCATTCATCATTCTTTCACCCATCACTATTACAAAA
>CAZXMP010000030.1:0-1464 GCA_964641575.1 uncultured Chitinophaga sp.
TTTTCATTCACCTGGAGCCTTTAGCTTTTATCAACTATTTTTTACTCCATAAAAATAATATAGATTATTACGAGAAGGCATTGTCTGTAATTGATCCTGCAACAAAAAAAATAGTCTGGGATGAGTATTATATAAGAAAACCGCAATCAGACAGGCAACAGGAAAAGAAGGGTTGGTTTAAAGTGCTGATGAATATGGAGAATGAAGACAGGAAAAAGCCATTCCGGGCAGCATTTTGGTTAGCCATCGCTTTGCTGCTATTATATGTGTTAATGGAAATGAGAAGAAGGCAGCGTTATATTCCACTAATTAAGAAGCCAAAAAATGAATCAATCGATTTTGTAAAAACAATTGGCCGATTGTATTATGATAAAGGCGACCATCGAAATCTTTGCAAAAAGATGTCGGCATATTTCCTGGAGCATGTTCGAAATAAATACAAACTGGCAACCGGCAACCTGGATGAAGAATTTATAAAAAATCTTCGGTACAAATCAGGTGCAGAAGAAGGAGAGATCAGTCAGATTATTTCTTTTATTAATCATATTGATACCGTTTCTGCAATTAGTCAAAATCAATTGACAGGATTTTATAAACAATTAGAAACATTCTATCAAAAAACATAAATATGGAAGAACAAATTTTTCAGCCACGTACCGATTTGTCTGCGCTAAATGAAGCAGTACTGTCTATCCGTAGTGAGATAAGGAAAATAATTGTAGGGCAGGATGAAATGGTAAAGCTGATCATTGCTGCGCTGCTCGCCGACGGACATGTGCTTATTGAAGGCGTACCAGGTGTAGCCAAAACTCTCACTGCTAAGTTGGTGGCAAAAAGTGTGAATGCTGGATTTTCCCGTATTCAGTTTACACCTGATCTGATGCCTTCGGATGTATTAGGCACACCTGTTTTTAATCCAAAAGAAGCTGTATTTGAATTTAAAAAAGGGCCGATATTCAGCAATATTGTTTTAGTAGATGAGATTAACAGGGCTCCCGCAAAAACCCAATCTGCCTTACTTGAAATTATGGAAGAAAGGCAAGCAACTGTTGATGGCAGAACATATTCAATGGCAGCTCCTTTTATGGTATTGGCAACACAAAATCCGGTAGAGCAAGAAGGAACTTATCGTTTGCCGGAGGCACAGCTGGATCGTTTTTTATTTAAAATTACTGTTCCGTATCCAACAGAAACGGAAGAAGTAGCCATATTAAATAAGTTCAACAGCATGGGCGATGTAAAGCCGTTGGATATGATAACGCCTGCATTAGGTGGTGAACAGATTACCGCATTAAGAAAACAAATTAAAGCTCAGTTAATAGAAGAAAAATTATTACAATTTATTGGGAAGCTTATTCACCAGACCAGAAATCATAAATCAATTTATCTCGGAGCATCTCCCAGGGCCTCATTGTCTATAATGAATGCCGCAAAAGCTATGGCGGCTATGCAGGGTCGGGATTT
>CAZXMP010000030.1:1474-8704 GCA_964641575.1 uncultured Chitinophaga sp.
CACCGGATAAGGAAATGGAAGGTATAACCGAGGATGATGTGATTAAACAAATTATTCAAAGTATGGATGTGCCGAGGTAAATGAAAAGATTCTATTTAAATAACATCGTATTCTATATCGCTGGCGGTGCTGCAGTGCTTTTTGCAATCAGCTATTTTATTCCGGCTTTTTTTGAAATAGCCGGACTGTTGCTATTGTTGTTGGTTATTGCAGTGGTAGTAGATACAATTCTGATATATAGCAAAAAAAAAGGAATGGTAGCGAGCAGAGATGTTTCAGAACGGTTTAGTATAGGCGATCCGAACAAAGTCTTCATTTATGTTTTCAATAATTATGGCTTTACTGTAAAAGCAAGTATTATTGATGAATTACCTGCTCAATTCCAGGAAAGAAAATGGATGCGAAAAATTATTGTTGCTGGTAATGAGCAGTATAATTTGGAATACACTGTTCGGCCGGATACAAGAGGCGAGTATGTTTTTCACGATATTAATGTATTCGTTCATGGCCCTTTAAAGCTGGCGAGAAGACATTATGTTTTCCGGGAAGAGCAAGTTGTGAAGGTATATCCATCTTATATTCAAATGCGGCGTTATCAGTTGTTAGCCGTAAGCAACCGGTTACAGGAAGCAGGGGTAAAGCGGATCCGAAAGATCGGGCATAGCATGGAATTTGAACAGATAAAGGAATATGTAATTGGCGATGATTACCGTACCATTAACTGGAAAGCTACTGCCAGAAAGGATGCATTGATGGTAAATAATTATACCGACGAACGCAGCCAGCAGATTTATTGTTTGATAAATAAAGGGCGGGTAATGAAAATGCCATTTCATGGAATGACATTACTCGACCATGCTATTAACGCATCGTTGGTATTGAGTAATGTGGCATTGGTAAAGCAAGACAAAGCTGGCATTATTACGTTTGAGAAAAACCTCGATACTTTTTTAATTGCTGATAAGAAACCCACACAAATGAACCTGGTACTGGAAACTTTGTACAAACAACGTACAGATTTCTTGGAATCAGATTTTGAAAAACTATTTTCTGTAATTCGCAATAGAGTTACAAACAGAAGCCTGTTAGTTCTGTTTACCAATTTCGAATCTTTGGAGAGTCTGCAGCGGGAGATGAATGCATTAAAAAAAATAGCAAAATACCATTTGCTGCTCGTAGTTTTTTTTGAAAATACAGAAATGAAATCCTTACTGGAAGGCAAGGCAAGTTCCTTAGAAGATATTTACATTAAAGCAATTGCCGAAAAATTTGCGTTTGAAAAAAGACAGATGGTAAAAGAACTGCATAAAAATGGAATTCCTTCTATTCTTACCACTCCGGAAAATCTTACCATCAATACCATTAATAAATATCTGGAACTGAAAACGAGAATGTCTATTTAGTAGCATCTTTCCAATTACAAACTTTACTTTTGCCAGAATGGAACAGCCAACAAACGATTTTTTACAAGGAAGGGTGTTATTAATTGATAAGCCATTACACTGGACATCGTTTGATGTAGTGCAGAAACTTCGCAATATTATCCGCATAAAAAAAATAGGCCACGCAGGAACACTAGATCCTTTGGCTACCGGATTGTTAATTATTTGCACTGGTAAGTTTACCAAGCGTATCAATGAATTTATGGCGCAGGAAAAAGAATACACCGGTAGCATTACACTTGGAGCTACCACCCCGACTTACGATTTAGAAAGTGAGCCAGAAAATTTTAAACCCATTAATGATCTGACAGAGGAAAAAATAAAAGCAGCAACACTTGGTTTTACAGGTGAAATACAGCAAATACCGCCAGCACATTCGGCCATTAAAATAGGAGGCAAGAGAGTTTACGAATTAGCAAGACAAGGAAAAGAAGTAAAAATAGAGCCAAGAACAGTAACGATAAAAGAATTTGAAATCACTAAAATTGAATTGCCACTTGTTTACTTCAGAGTCGTTTGTACAACCGGAACTTATATTCGTAGTCTTGCGAAAGATTTTGGTGATGCATTGGGTTGTGGCGCACATCTTAGCAGCCTTTGTCGCACAAGAATAGGAGATTTTCTAAATAAAGATGCTTTGAGCATGCAAGCTTTTGCCCGGGAGTTTCAACAAAAAAATAAGTCGGAAGAATTATAAGATAAAGGGATAGCTGATACCTAGCTGAAATTGAGTTCCTCTTAAAAAATCATTTTTTATATAGCCAAACCACTTGTTTTGCAGATATAATCTATCAAATTCAGGGCTTGGGTCTTTTACTTTATGCGAAGCATCAAAGCGAACAACAAAGAAATCAAAATCTATTCTTAACCCCACACCAGAACCAATAGCTAAGTCTGTTCCCAATCTGCTAAGTTTAAAAACTTCTTCTGGCTCACGGCCGATAGCCGGGGCTTTCTTTAGAAACCAGATATTACCCATGTCTGTAAAAACCGCACCATTTACTTTAATACCAAATAATTTTCCTAACGGGAAACGATATTCAATATTGGCTTCAATCTGAACATCTCCGTATCTGTCCAGAAAGCCGCTGCTATTAGAATTTTTTTTCTGCGAACCAGGTCCTAAGCGACGCAAGGCCCATGCCCGCATACTATTCGGACCTCCGGCAAAATATTGACGAAAGAAAGGCAGATTATTTCTATTTTTTTCTTTAACAGTTGAGTTAAATTCATAACCAACACCTGCAAAAAGCCGTAATGCAATTGCATTTTTATTTAAAATAATTTTACGAGTAAACTCAGCATCCACTTTTATAAATCTGAATAAGTTGCTATCAAGAAATGCGTTGTTTTTTATTAGCCCGGTAATTAAACCTGACGCTTCAATATTGCTACGGAAGACATTTACATTTTTATTATTTCCTCCTGTAACTGTCATTCCCGCCTGGATAGATGAAATTAACCCATCAGTAAAAACAAATTGGAGTGATGGGTTAGTATCGAATATATCTAACAGTAACGGCAAAGCTTTAAAGTCGGAGTATTCTATATTTGGAATACGAAGCGTAAAGAATTTTTTGCCGGCTTGAAATTCATAACCCCAGGATGCGTTTACATTATTTAAATTATACAATTCTCTTCGTTCTGTAATCGATGCGTTAAATGCCAGGATTGTACGAAAGCTGTTTCTTACATTTTCCGGGATATTTTTTATAAATGGAATAATCGGTCTCGGAAAATAAATAGTATGGTTTAAACTCAGTTGTCGGGTCTGAATAAACTTTACACCTGTTAATGTATCTCTTCCTGTCTCAACTCCAAATCGTAATGTGGTGCTGGCCTGGTTGGCAGCTCTCGCAAAATTGCGGTTCTGTAAACCAACATTAATGGCAATTCCAAACAAGTTGCCGGATACGGCAGTATTGTTACGACTTCCTTCAAGGTTGGCAGTGAAAGAATATTTTTTTGCCGGGGTCATACGAATATTAAAATCAGCAGTATCCAACGTTCCCCTTGGTACCTGTTCAATATTTACCAATCTCCAGGAGCCGAGAGAATTAAACCGGTTGATTGTTTTGAAATAGTTTCGCTGGTCATACAGTTCCCCTTGTTTGAGATAAATATTTTGAGGAAAAATTCTGGGCTTAAACATATCCAAGAAGGAAACAATTTTTACTCGGTTCACTATAGTTTCTTTGCGGGCATTGGCTGATGTATCTAATGTGATATCGGGGTAAACAGTAATATTGCCAATATAATATTTTGTAAGACGGGTGCTGTCAAAGCCCGGCTTTAACCTTATTTCAAGATTGGCGGTAGGATTTTCCCGGCGTTCCCTTAATTTTTCTAATAGTGCTAACTGCTCAAATGGATCCAATGTTGGTTGCAGTAATGAAACATCCAGTGTGTCCCACAAGCCAATTAGTTCTTCACGACTGAAACGTAAATAGCCATTATTCCTGTATAAATCAACCAACCTGTCTAATTCTACAGAGATGGCAGCTTTTGCAAATGGCTCTCCTTTTTTTACAAACGCATCCTTTTGGTTAGCAATGGCGATACTTTGCAAATCAGCTTGTTTTATATTGTAGCTGAACGAATCAATTTTTACAACCTTACCCGGCGTTACCTCAAAATCAATGGTAGTTCTGAGCTGGTCTCCTTTTACGGTATCAATGGAACTTTCATAAGTAATAGTGTCTTTAAAATAGCCCAGCGATGTAAGTAATGCTTTCATGAAGACCATGGATTTTCCAGCATTACTGCTGTCATATGCAGGTGGATTCTTCATTACACTCCATAACAACTTCGATACTGACCGGGAACGCATACTATCATCCAACTGCCCTTTTAGGCGGGATTCGAGAGTTTCCCTTTCTTCGTTTGAAAAGTTGCCATTTACTGTGATATTTGTCTCATAAACAAATGGCTTGCCTTTGGGATAATTTTTAACGATGGTGGCGCAGGAAGAGGCCAGCACCATAATTATAATAGCAATACCTGTAAGGCGGGTAATTAAGAGTAAAGGGGATTGGCTGAAAATCATAAATAACTAACAAGTATGCTTGTAAAATCGAAGCTCAAATATATCCAAAGTTTAGGCCAGAAAAAATTCAGGAAGGAGGAGGGGTTGTTTATTGCCGAAGGCCCCAAACTGGTAAAGGAATTATTAGAAGATGATGGGGTAGATGTAAAAGAGATTTATGCATTAAAAGAGTGGATAGATGAAAATAAAAAGCTGCTTTTTAGCAGGGATATAATTGAAATCTCATCATTCGAACTCGAAAAAATATCATTGCTAACTACACCCAATAAAGTACTGGCTTTGGTGCAGCAGTTTGACGATAATAGCTCCGTAATAACAAAAGGAAAAATTACAATAGTGTTGGATGATGTGCAAGACCCCGGCAATATGGGGACAATTATCCGCATTTCAGATTGGTTTGGAATAAATCAGCTTATTTGCAGTCACGGCTGTGCTGATGTATATAATTCTAAAGTAATACAATCAACCATGGGCAGTATTGCGAGGGTGAGGGTAGTTTACACAGATATAAAACAATGGTTAAATGGTCAAAATAATATCAATATTTACGCCGCCGCATTAAAGGGAAAGGATATTGCAAACATGGAAAAGATAAAAGAGGGTATTCTCATTATCGGAAACGAATCAAAAGGAATCAGTCCTGAAGTATTTGCATTAGCCAACGAAAAAATTACTATCAGCAAAAAAGGAAAAGCAGAATCATTGAATGCGGCAGTCGCCTGCGGAATAATTCTCTCACATTTCTGTTAAGAGATAACTATTAAAACAACTCAACTCTAAACACCAAACCCGAAACTTCTTACCTGAACTGTATCGCCTTCACCGGTTGTATTTTTCGTACCAGTATAGAAGGGATTAATAGCACAAGAAAGCAAACCAGCAAAGTGCCGGCACATATTGCCAATACCTGCCACCATACAATTTTTACAGCAGCACTACTCATGTAGTAAGCTTCTTCTTGTAGTTTAATGAAGCCAGTGGCCTGTTGCGTCCATAAAAGTGCTAATGCGACAATTGTTCCCACCACAATACCTGTAATGGTAATAAGTGCAGAATGCCGAAGAAATATTTTCTGAACGGTCCAGTTACTGGCGCCTAATGATTTTAATATTCCAATCATTTTTATGCGTTCCAGTACAAGTATGAGCAAACAGGTAATAAGATTGATAACAGCCACAATCACCATGAATACGATCAGCACATTGCGGGTAGTGTCTTGCATATTCAGCCAGTCAAATATATTAGGCGAAATATTTTTTACACTCACTGCATCCCAGGTAATCGGAAAATCATAGAGGTCGTAAATTTCATTGGCGGTCTCATCAATTTTTTTGTAATCATGCAAGAAAATTTCATAGCCTCCAATTTTTTCAAGATAGCTTCCATTTTTAAGTTCCACGCTATCTGCATTTAAGCGTTGAATTAACTTTATATCACCAATAGCAAATTGTTTGTCGTACTCTTCTATTCCAGTCTTATAAATACCCGAGATTGTTAATTTATCTGGCCTTATATTAGGTAACCCATCTTGTTCTCCTTCTCTTTTTTCTGGCCTGATAAAATAAACTAATATTTTATCATTCAATTTTAATTTCAATTGATTTGCCGTATATGCCGAAATCATTATTTCCCGACTATAAGTACTGTCAGTAAATTTTATAGGTCTTCCTTCCCTTATAAAGTCTTTTAAGTGGTTAAAATTATATGAGCTATCAAACCCTTTTATTAGGAGGCCCTCCATTTCATCCTTAGTTTTTAGAATGCCGTATCGTGTAGCAAAAGGATGTACAGTTTTTACCTGTGGATTTTGACGAACACTTATTATCAACGAATCATCCTTAATGATGGGAGTGTCTTCAGAAATAATGGCTTTGCCCGGCTGTTTTTCCTGGATACGAATATGCCCGAGAAAACTAAAAACCTTCTGGCTTACGGATTCCTGGAAACCATTGGCCAGCGATAAAGTAACGATCATTACTGCCACACTGATAACAGTGGCAACGGTTGACAGGCGTATAATAAATCTGGAAAATGATTTTTGCTGGTTAAAAGCCACCCGGTTTGCTATGAAGCCTGCAACGTTCAAATTAAAATAATAGTCTTTCGTCAAAAATAAGCCTGTAAAGAAGATTTCTCTCTTTTTTTACCTGAAATTCGCAATATTCAATGATTATAATCTGTTATAACGCCATGCTCAAAAGAATATTCTTCTTCTTGTTTTGTATAACAGCACTTACGGCACAGGCGCAGATCCCCGATCATATCTACAAAGAAAATATTCGTTCTGTTAAATTGTACAAGGCCGGCGACATTTATAGCTATCCGATTCTTATGCTGAATACCAACGATCAACTGGAACTGCATTTTGATGATATGGATGCCGATGTAAAATTTTATTACTACAGTTTTCAATTATGCAATGCCGACTGGACACCAGCCAATGTGCAAACCTTTGATTATATACGAGGTTTTCAAAGCAATCGCATTACAACTTATCGCAATTCATCAATCATACAAACCAGGTACACCCATTACCAGGCTTTTTTGCCCGAAAAAAATTCTGCTCCCACAAAAGGGGGCAACTATTTATTGAAAGTTTTTTTGAATGATGATACTTCTAAATTGGCTTTTACGAAACGATTAGTGGTCGTTAATCCCAAAGTATCTGTTTCAGCACAAGTGTTGCAGCCCTACAATGGTAATTTCTTTCAAACTCATCAGCGGGTACAAGTATCAGTAAGC
>CAZXMP010000030.1:8714-28781 GCA_964641575.1 uncultured Chitinophaga sp.
CCAATCAAATCAATGCATTTTCTCCGCAAGATCTAAAAGTTGTGGTGTTGCAAAATAATGTATGGGGAAATTCAACGGTGATAGACAGACCAACAATTTTCAGGGGTAATTATTATGAATACAGTGATGAAGAGAACACCACATTCGCCGCCGGAAAGGAATGGCGGTGGATCGATCTGCGCAGCTTGCGATTAATGAGTGAACGAATGGATCGATTGGTAGATAGTGATACCAGCAATAATATTGATGTGTATGTAAAACCTGATGGAGAAAGACGGCAACAGATCTATGTGTATTACCAGGATCTAAATGGTATTTACACATTGGAAAACAGGGATAATTCAAATCCATTTTGGCAAAGCGATTATGCATGGACGCATTTTACTTTTATTCCTCCCGGTAACCGGGCTTATGAAGGAAAAAGTGTGTATGTATTTGGAGAACTTACCAACTATCAACAGAATGAAAATTCCAAAATGATTTTTAATGAAGAAAAAGGAATCTATGAAAAAGCAATGTATTTAAAACAAGGCTATTATAACTATTCATACGTTACACTTACTGACAAGAAACAAGCTGGCGTTCAGCCTTCAGTAGAAAATACCGAAGGAAATTATTGGGGAACCGAAAATGGATATATCGTTCTGGTTTACTTCCGTCCGTTTGGTGCAAGAGCCGACGAGTTGATCGGTGCTACAAGAGTTAATTCAACATTTCAGCGGTAAAACCCCCTTTAATAGTTTTATAGAATTATGTCTACTATTCCCCTAAAGGGGTGATTTGGAAATGCATTTTATGTGGAGTATAAACTTTTTTGCCATCTAATTACTACTATCGTCGTCTGCTGCGTAGCACTATTCATCGTTCGGTAATCCTACTCGGCATTTGCGAAGAGTAAAAGTGGATTTTGAAATTTTCTTTCCATAGTTAACACCTCACCCAACAGATACTCAAATTAACTTAAACAGCACCCCTCTCCCCGAGGAGAAGGAGGAAGTATTTACGATATCAATGAATTTTAATGGGTGAGGTGATAACGATAAAAAATGACTTTTCGAATAAATGCGGAGACTTACACAATGCTCATCCGTGTTACTACAGCACAAGTGTGCGACGCAACAGACTATGCCCAGGGAACCGAACGATCACAACATAAAATCCTCAATTATTCTATTTATTTCAAGCCCAAAAATTGGCCTCACACCCTTATCTTTGCGCCGGCAGGTCTTACACGACCAGCTCCTGCTGAACCCTCCCAGGGCCGGAAGGCAGCAAGAGTAGGTGGTTGAGCGGTGCGATGTAATCAGCCTGCCATTTTTTTCTTCTTGTCCGCCATAGCTTTAGCGAAGGCGGATATTTAATTCTGCAAAACCAACAACATGAAGTTTTTTATCGACACGGCTAATCTTGCTCAAATTAAAGAAGCGAATGAGCTGGGAATTTTGGATGGTGTAACCACCAACCCGTCGTTAATGGCCAAAGAGGGCATTAAAGGGCAGGAAGCGATCATGAACCATTACAAAACCATTTGCGAATTGGTAGATGGCGATATCAGTGCAGAAGTTATCAGCACCGATTTTGAAGGAATTGTTGAAGAAGGCAAAAAATTGGCAGCTATTCACCCAAATATTGTGGTGAAAGTGCCAATGATAAAAGACGGCATTAAAGCCATTAAATGGTTTACCGATAATGGTATCAGAACGAACTGTACGTTGGTATTCTCTGCAGGCCAGGCCATTTTAGCAGCGAAAGCTGGTGCAACTTACCTGTCTCCGTTTATTGGACGTATTGATGATAGCAGTTGGGATGGGATCGAGTTGATCGCACAGATATCTCATATCTATACTGTACAAGGATATAAAACAGAAATTTTAGCGGCTTCTATCCGCAATGCATTACATATTGTAAGATGTGCGGAAGCAGGGGCTGATGTTTGTACTTGTCCATTGGATTCGATCCTTGGTTTGTTGAAACATCCGTTAACGGATATAGGGTTGGCGAAGTTTTTAGAAGATGCGAAGAAAACAGCGTAAGAGCTGTTCAATGATAAAGAAAAAACCCGTTTCGTTTTGCGAGACGGGTTTTTTATTAGTTCTTATTTTTTCCTTTCGGGATTGTTTTTAATATTTCTTCTTTAGTGGGTAGTTCCCCATCGGGGTTCTTTTTTATCCAGATGGTTCTTTCTAACCATACTGCATTATTGCTTTTCAACACGGCTTTGACAACTACTTTTTCTTCTTTAAAATCTTCTGGAATGATCAATTGATTGCCATCAAATGTTGCGGAAGAGCAGGAAAATTGAATGTCTTTGGCGGTCAACGGCATCCAGCGGCCATTGGATAATTTACCATCTACATTAATATAATTATGCTGTCCTTTTTTAAGACTGTCTGTGTATAAATTAAAGTAAATGCTGTCTACCTTTTGGGAGAAAAGGGCTGTAACAGAAATTGTAAGGACTATAAGGAGTAAAACTTTTTTCATGTTCGTTTTTAATCGCTACACAAAAGTCGTAAAACCGTACCAAATGGTTGTGCAGGGCCAAGCTTTCTGCTTCTTTTAACGTTCGGTGGCCTTACCCTGCCTGTTATAAGCAATGGCACCGAGTCCGACCAACACGAAGGCCAGTAATACGAAAAATGCATTAACAACCACAGTGCCATACCCATGATTGCCTGCATGCAGAAAAGGGTAGGGATACCAGTCCGCTACTGGTCCACGCAACAATGAGTATCCTAAATACAGGGCCGGAAAGATGAGCCAGGGAGCAAGGTTTTTCCACTGCAATACTTTTTGGGGGGTGAAGATGAGCCAATATAAAACATATAGAACCGGCACTACCACATGCAACAAATTATCTACGATCCAATCCAGGCCGGTTGGGTTGGTGATGCCTCTGAGTACGGTATTATACACCAGCCCGACAATAAAAATATAAACTGCTATTGCAGTCTGTACGCTGACTTTTGAAAAGAATGAACCTACTCCTGATGTTGGACTAAGTAATGTAGTAGTTAGACAAACAGCCACAAATAAATTACTTAGTATGGTAAAATAGCTGAAGAAATTGGTAACTGTTTTAAGTGTACTGAAACCGGTGGTGCCTGTGGTTTGCAGGATAAGGTAAAACTGTAAGATCAAAGCAGTCCATGCAATGATGGCAACAAAAGCCATTGTCATCTTTTGGGTTGATGAATTATTCATACAACCAATATACAAGAAATTATAAATGAAAGCTAATGATGTAGAACCGGGTATGTTTTTTATTTTCTTTTTAGCTGCAGCAATATTGTTTTCTCTTTTGCATAAGCGGCACAATCGGCTTTGCCGGAAGTATTATCACTTACTATATAAATATTGCCTGCTTCATCAATAGTAACTCCCTCAAGATTCATACTGTAATCTTCGTCTTTATACTTATTGGATGTTTCGCTAAACGCTTCCACCGGAATATTAGCTAATGTTTCTTTTATAAGATTTCCTTTATTATCGATAGTGATAGATTCCAAAAACTGTTGTCGTAGTTTTCCTTTGGAGTATGATTTTAAACAGATAAGACGGTTATTAGCCGTGTCCACACAAATATCTGAGTAACGCCATTGCGTACTTTCCAGTGGAAGTTCAATCACAGATTCATATTTCAATACCGGAACTGCATCATCTGTTGCCTGTTCAACCGTGTACGTATAGATTTGAGATTTTGTCCTGTCCTCTGTTCTTTCCTGCAGCAGGTAAAACTTTTTATGTTGTTCATTGGCAGCAATGCCTTCCATGCCATCTCCATTTTTTGATTTGGGAGGCAGTGCTTCAGATGTTTGCACTGTTTTTAATTCACCCGTTTGCGGATTTATTTCATATACCGCTGCTACATTTTCTGAAACCATGTACAACTTATTCTTGTAAGAGGTCATGCCTTCCATTTCATAATTCTGCGGAACGTTGATGTTTACGCTACTGATAACATTTCCATTTTCAGGATTAACAGCATATAAAACCGGGCATCTTTCCGAAGCGAAATAGAGAGCCTTATTAAAATACTTCATACCAGAAATACAAACCTGTTTGTGCAGGCTGGACTCCAGCATTATATTATTGATGCTGTACAAAGGTGCTTGGGGTGGTTGTGCCATAAGGGCTAATGAGGCTATTAAGCCGATGGCAAGAAAACTATTCCGCATAATGATCAAATTTTATTGAGCCTTTGGTGGATGTAAATAGCGAATTTAATTGAAAGTTAGGGGATATGCAACTGACGATGGATAGAAGGGAAAGGAGGCAAGAGGATAAGTTTTTGTAACATAGTATTGGGTGTAGTTACTAATCTTCAAAATGTTTTTCGAGATCTTCTTTTCGTCCTGAAAATTCAATTAAGAAATTGTTGATTGATTTTCCAATTATTCTAATTTGTTCATTGCTATCGTGATTCAATCTAAAAACCTGTCCCTTTTTATTTACTACTATGTAATTGCCATCTTCCATATCAACTATGGCGTAAAAAATTTTCCCATTCAATTCGATTTCGAAAGTATCTTCTATCACTATTTTTTGAGACTGGTTTTGCTCAACTGAACTGAGTATTTTTCTTAGTTTCTCCTCGTCATCATTAAGAATGGGAATTTCTGTTTTCCCAAAATTCACAATCTTCAAAGTGTCAACTTCATAGAATTTCCAGAAATCGTTTGGTTTGTCTATGTAGATTTTACTAATTAAGTCCCAAGTTATTTCAATAGGAATTTCAACATAATCGGTAAAATTTTTCCTTTTTATCTGAACTCCGCTAAATATGGAAAAACTTTTATTATTTTTTCTGTTTTTATCAAGATGAGGTTTGTTTATCTCATGTTGTAGTTGAATAAATGATTGAGAACTTACTACGGGGTATACTTCGCAAAGTTTCGCATTTTTGTAAATATTGCCCATGTCTGGATGGAAAGGAATTAAGGCCTCAACCAGTAAGGCTTCAAGATTTTGAATCTGCTTTAGTCGCTTTCTTTTAGTAAACCAGCCAGTCATTTGGATTGTGGTTATGATATTCTGCCTAAAGTATTATTGCTTTATTAATCTTAAATCAACTTATGCTCATACGCATACTTCACCAATCCAATCACGGAATTCGTATTCGTTTTCCGGAAAATATTTTTACGGTGTGTTTCAACGGTACGTTCGCTGATGAATAATGTTTCAGCAATAAGCTTGTTGTTGTATTCTTTTTCTATCAACCGGATAATTTCTATTTCCCTTGCGGTAAGATGAGCTTCTTCTTTTTGTTTTTTCCGCTGGCTGTTGCGTTGCAGTTCATCAATTACTTCTTCGCTAAAATAAATGCCGCCGCCGGCTATTTTTTCAAGAGCAGTAACCAGTTCTTGTTTGCCGATGTTTTTCAACACATAACCTGCAATATCAGCTTCTTCGATCATTTCATTTACCAGGTCGCCCTGGCCACTCATGGAGAGAGCCAAAATTTTTACACCGGGATATTTTTCTTTAACCTGCCTTGCCAGTTTATTACCGGGAAGCTTCGGCATCATTACATCAGTCAGTAAAACATCAATAGGAGTTGTGGCTAATTTTTCAACTACTTCGCTGGAGTCGGTTGTAGCAAAAGCAAATTGAAAACGTTCATGACCTTTTAATAAAGACGTTAAGCCGTCAATTACAATTTGGTGGTCATCTACCAGTGCCAGTGTGATCTTTTCTTGTTTCATGTCAGTTGAGGTTCTAAAATACTAAATTTTGTTGAGGTCGGTTGTCCGAACTACCGGACACCATACTGGATGCAGCGGGTGGAAGGATTGCAACGGGGCAATTGTTAAAGAGTAGCTAATGCTGGAATTAAGGCGGAAAGCTAGTGGTGCAGGGCTTTTACAGGGGCACATGGAGTGCAATCAAGGTTCCCCTGCCGGGGGCAGAGTCAAAATCCACCGTTCCTTTCAGGTAGCCAATACGGGTAATGATATTTTTAAGGCCAATGCCATCGTATTTGTCCTTGTCGGCAATATCGAATCCTTTGCCATTATCTTCTATTGTGCCGCTAATACCGTCCTTGTCACGGATAAGCGAAATATCAAGAGTTGTTGCCCCGGCATGTTTAATGGCATTGTGTACACATTCCTGTATCACCCGGTACAATACGGTTTCAATAGTAGAATCTAACCGTTGATCCAATCCTTCTGTAGATACCTGCACCCGAAGATTTTTCTGACTCAACTTGTTTACAAAATCATTGATGGCCACAGACAAATTATTTTTTAGCAATGCATTCGGCATCATTATATGCGATACGGTTCTTACTTCTTTACAACTTTCATCTACCAACTGAATTATTTTTTCCAGGGATTTTTTTTGCTCGTCACTCGTTAAATGTATATCCGATTCAAAAGCCGATAAATTCATTTTTGCAGCACTCATCATTTGTCCAACACCATCGTGTAAATCTTTGGCAATACGTTCCCGTTCATTTTCTTCTGCTTCCATTACAGCTTTGGCAGCCATTTCCTGCTGCTTCATTATCTCAGCCTGTAACTGCGTTTCTTTTTTTAAACGGTAGCGTTTGTATTGAGAATTGGCAAAGAGTACGGAAAGCAAAATCAAACCGCCAATACCTATAAAAAGAAATGTTTGAAGGCGCAGCCTGCTTTTTTGCGCCTC
The DNA here is from genome assembly GCA_964641575.1 of uncultured Chitinophaga sp. Lineage (GTDB taxonomy): Bacteria > Bacteroidota > Bacteroidia > Chitinophagales > Chitinophagaceae > JJ008. Next base: position 15,363 of record CAZXMP010000030.1, read on the forward strand.
TATCTGCTGTTCTTTTTTTGCACTTTCGTATTTAGCTTCCATTTCTTTGGTCTGCCGGGTTTTCTCAAGGTCATACAAACTATCTCTTAATGCAGTTCTTTTAGTAAAGAATTCAAATGCCTTTTGAAAGTCGCCCTGTTTTTGTGCAACTGCTGCCAGTTCAGTATAATTATTTGATTGTAGTTCCGGATATTTTAATCTTTCAGCTACCCGGTTACTTAAGGTTAAATATTTAATAGCTTTTGGATAATCGCCTTTTGCATTCATGGCAACACCGAGGTCGGAAAAAGTTAGTGCCATAGCAAAACTATCTTTCAACTCCTGCCGGATGTATAAAGCCCGTAATAAATTAGCTTCTGCCAGTTCGTATTTTTTTTCGATCACATACACCCCGGCAATATTACTTAGCGAGTAGGAGACGCTTAATGAATCGCCGGCTGCTTCTGCTAATTTCATAGAAGCCGTGTAGCGGTTAATGGCTTCTTTATAATCTTCCCTGTATTCATATACCACCCCTGATTCATTTAGAATCATTGAAATTCCGCTGGTATCTTTTAACTCCGTGTAAATGGCACTGGCTTTATTATAATTTTCAATGGAAAGGTCGAGGTCTTTTGTTTTGCGATAGAGTTTTGCCAAATCATTATAAACAGGGGCTAATCTTTTTTTATCTTTTTTACCTTCCAAAATTGCAATGGATTCATAATAGTTTTTTGCGGCCACATCATAATTACCTTTAAAATAATTTGCCACACCTATGGTGCGTTTTAATTCGGCTACACTTGTGGAGTCAGTATGTTTTCTTGCCATTTGTAAAGCTTTATCACCTTCAATAATGGCCGAGTCGAAATTCTTTAGCTCAAAACTCTTGACAAGATTAATAGCTGCATTTACTTTCTCTTCGTAAGGTCTGCCGGAGTTTATCACTGCACGCAAACTATCTTTATTTACCTGTGCATTGGCAAATACTGTGATGAGTAATAGAAATATGAGAAATTTAATACGGTTCATATATAATGCAATCAAAGATGAAGGACATCCTTCATGGTAAAGAATCCTTTTTTATCTTTTATAAATTCTGCTGCCAGCACAGCGCCGGTGGCAAAGCCGGTGCGATTATGTGCAGTATGTATAATTTCGATATCATCAATTACAGATGAATACTTAATGCTATGAGTACCGGGAGCCGGATCAATCCGCTGGCTGATTATTTCCAGGTCAGCAGGATTGTCACTCAGGTTATTTACCCAATTTGTTTTTCGTTTTACTTCTTCCAGTATTTGTTCAGCTAAAGTAATTGCAGTGCCGCTCGGCGCATCTTTCTTTTGTGTATGATGTGTTTCTTCTAAAATAACTTCATATTCTTTTTGTGGAGCCATTAGTGAGGCCAATCGCTTATTTACTTCAAAGAAAATATTTACACCCACACTATAATTGCTGGAGTAGGAAAAAGAACCATTATTGTGCTGGCAAAAAGTTTTTAAATCTTCCAGTCTTTCTGTCCAACCGGTAGAACCGCAAACAACCGGTACTCCAAACTCAATACATTTTTTTACATTCTCGAATGCGCTGTGCGGACTGGTAAATTCGATAGCAGCATCAGCATTAGCTATATTTTCTTTGGTAAACTCATTCAGGTTCGGCTGGTCAATTTTCAAAACTATTTGATGACCTCTTTGTATGGCAATTTCTTCAATGGCTTTGCCCATTTTGCCATAACCAATCAATACGATCTTCATAATAAGTTGTTAGTGTTACAAATGTAGCTATTATAGCATCTTTATGATACCCGTGCTGGTACGGATTTTATTTGGCGGGAGTTGGACGAATAAAGAATTTATTTTCCAATCTTCAATACCAGACTTAGCCCATTGGTGCCGGCCAATTCACTTCTTCCGGGTTTAAATTGCAGACTGAGGTCAGGGCTTACATCAAAACTTTTTAAGTGTGCATCTACTGTGGCATCAACAACGTTCAAGCCCCATAGCAACACAAAGAATAGCACTGAGTAATCAATGTCTCTGCGGTATTGGTTACGTAAATATTGTAAGGTGCTTTGATCATTTCTGTTAATCAGAAATTGAAGCTTGGGATGAACCTTTGAAAAATCGGCGGTATTATTCGTTGCAAGGGTAGTATAAGCAAACCTTGTTCTTTGATACCATTGCAGGTTAAAAATAAATACGCCTGCACAAGTTCCTAGTGCTCCATATACAATAGGGAGCTTCCAATATTTCTTGTTGTAGATCTGTCCTAGTCCGGGTAAAATAGCAGATCGGATTGCCGCAGTTCTTGGACTATGTTTAGTTATGGTGTCCTTGGTGATTTTATATTTTGTTTCAACGGGGATTGAATCTTTTTTAGACACATCAATTGTTGTTTCCTGTGCAAAAGAAGTCACAGAAAGCAACATATAAAAAGCAAAAAAAACAGAGAAGGATATTCTCATTGTGTATTAATCAAGTGGTGCATCTAACTGGCCGAGTATTTTATTGAACTCATCTTGCGAATAATAATCAATAATGATCTGGCCGCTTCCGTTTCGGCTGTGTTTTAGCTTTACCCGGGTGCTGAAATGCGATGCTAATTTATCTTCTATTCTTTGAAAGGCAGGAGGCAACTGACTTTTTGTTTGTTTTTTAACACCACCGCCGTCTTTGTAGAGATTGCGAACCAATGCTTCTGTTTGGCGAACGGATAAACCTTTGTCTTTTATTTCTTTGAAAATGAATAACTGCTTATCAATCGTATCAACATTTATCAATGCTCTTGCATGACCCATGCTCAACTCGCCATTTCGTACCGCTAACTGAATATCGGGTGGTAGTTTCAGTAAACGGATGAAATTGGCAACTGTACTTCTGTCTTTACCCATTCTTTCTGCCACCTGTTCCTGCGTGTAATCAAGCTCTTCCATCATCCGCTTGTAACTAAGCGAAACTTCCATTGCGTTTAAATCTTCCCGTTGTAAATTTTCCAGTAAAGCTAATTCCAGCAACTGTGCATCATTAGCCTGGCGAACATAAGCAGGAATATCTTTTAATCCTGCCAGCTTAGAGGCTCTCCATCTTCTTTCTCCGGAGATAAGCCGATATTTCCCATTCGCTAGTTTTGAAACGGTTACTGGTTGAATGATATCATGCAGTTTTATAGATTCTGCTAGTTCTTGTAATGCTTTCTCATCAAAGTCACGACGTGGTTGCTTGGGGTTCGGTTCTATATCATCAACAGAAACCCGATTAGTGCCTGTTGCGTTTTCTACCACATTTGTTTTTAATGTGCCGCTGGTTGTTTTAAGATCTGCATCAATATTTTGTAATAAAGAACGAATGCCTTTACCGAGTAAGTCTTTATTTTGTTTGGGGGTTGTCATTATTCAGTCTCTAGTCTTTAGTCAGGAGTTCGGAGTCGAATTCCTTTATTTGTAAAATTTATCAGAGGTTTAAATTTTGTCAATACATACTAGTTTTTAGCTCCAGGCTACTGACTCCAAACTCCCGACTCATAACTCCAAAATCCTTTCCTCGTTCTTAATCTTCGTCAAATCATTTTTCTGCAATATTTCCTTTGCAAGGTTCAGGTAATTCATGGAGCCTTTGCTGTTAGCATCGTAGAGTATTACTGGTTTTCCGGCACTGGGTGCTTCCGCCAATTTTGCATTACGGTGGATGATAGTGCTGAATACCATATCCTCAAAATGTCGGCGTACTTCACTTACTACCTGGTTGCACAAACGGAGGCGGCCGTCATACATCGTCATCAATATTCCTTCAATAACCAAAGCAGTGTTTAGCCTGCTTTGAACTATTTTAATGGTGTTTAATAACTTACCTAATCCTTCCAGTGCAAAAAATTCGCATTGAACCGGCACTACTACAGAGTCTGCAGCAGTTAAAGCGTTAACAGTTATTAAACCAAGTGAAGGGGAACAATCAATAACAATAAAATCATATTCATCCCGGATTGCTTCTAACTGGCTTTTTAACACCATTTCCCGGTTGGGATAATTGATCATTTCAATTTCAGCACCTACTAGATCAATATGCGAAGGAATGAGGTCCAGATTAGGAATTTCTGTTTTTAAAATAACATCTTTTGCTTTGGCCTCATTTACCATACAGTCGTACAGACTTTGGGTAATATTGTGCAGATCAAATCCAACACCAGTTGTACTATTAGCCTGTGGGTCACCATCTACGAGCAGGGTTTTATATTCCAGTACAGCAAAACTTGCTGCCAGGTTGATGGCTGTAGTAGTTTTGCCAACCCCACCTTTTTGATTTGCTACACCGATTATTCTTCCCATTTTGCCGAATACTCCTTGTAATGATTAAATGTTAGTGGTAAAATTGCCGCCTGAAAGCAAGAACGCAAAATTAAGTTTTGCCCATTTACGGCATTCTGGCAAAAATAAGTGTTCAGCAAAACAATGCCTATAATTAATCTTTCACGGCTTAATTTTGTTAGTTATATATGCGAAATACTCCTTTTTGGTGGGTGCTGCTCGGTTTTATGGTACTCCTTGATGTTTATTTTTTCCAGGCACTAAAAATAGTTTCTCAATCCGCAGCTCCAAGAACCAGAGCCATCATTTATACCGTGTATTGGGTGCTTTCCATTGGAGCAATATTAATGCTTATAGCACTGCCATATATTAGTTTTGACAGGCAAGCAAAATTTGCCCGAACTGCTATTTTCTCGGTTATTGCAGGCTTGTTTTTTGCCAAACTGATAGCTTCACTTTTCTTTTTTATAGACGATATACGGCGTGGTGTACAATGGTTGGTGGGGAAAATGAGTCCTGATAAACCTGTGCTTACCGAGGTTGGCGAAAAGGAAGGGATAACTCGTTCCGTATTTTTAAGCTGGGCTGGTATGGCAGTAGGTGGTGGTTTGTTTGGAACATTGGTGTACGGGTTTGGCAACAAGTACCGCTACCAGGTTAATAAAACGAAGCTCACCTACAACAATCTACCGGCAGCATTTAAAGGGTTGAAAATTGTTCATATTTCTGATATTCATTCAGGAAGTTTTACCGATAAAAAAGCGGTGATAAGAGGGGTAGAGAAGATCATGAAACAACAGCCTGACTTAATTCTTTTTACCGGCGATCTGGTAAATAATGTGGCGATTGAAATGGAAGATTATATGGATGTATTTGATAAGCTGAAGGCACCGCTCGGTGTTTATTCAACTTTAGGTAATCATGACTATGGCGATTATGTAAGTTGGGATAATGAAGATGATAAAAAGCTCAACCTGGAAAAGATGAAACAAGTACATGCTGCTTTGGGCTGGCGGTTGCTGATGAACGAGCATGTAGTGTTGGAAAAGGGAGAACATAAAATTGCCTTGCTGGGAGTGGAGAACTGGAGTGCAAAAGCCCGGTTCCCCAAATATGGCGATTTGAAAAAAGCTTATGCTGGTGCAGAAGCCTATCCATTTAAAATATTAATGAGCCACGATCCCTCGCATTGGAAAGGGGAGGTTTGCGAAAGTTATAAAGACATTGATCTGATGCTGGCAGGTCACACTCACGGAATGCAATTTGGCGTGGAGTTGCCGGGCTTTAAATGGAGCCCCGTACAATATGTGTACAAGGAATGGGCAGGCTTATACAAAAACGAAGAACAGCGATTATACATCAACAGAGGCTTTGGATTTATCGGTTACCCGGGAAGAGTAGGTATTTTACCCGAGATTACCGTTTTAGAACTTTCCTAATAAGGAATAACTTAGCCGTCTTCAATATTTTATTCAATAATTCGTTTGGAAACAGCGAGTTGGCTGTTAAACTTTTTTTTAACCCGTAAGTCTCAACCCGGATTATAAAGAACAATATCCCGGGAAACCAGCATACGACTGCCCGATGTTAAAAAGATTATCAATACTGCTGATGACTATCATGCTGTGTATTGCCGCATATCCGCAAGGCAATACCAGTGATACTATTATTGTTTCTACTAAAGATGTTTCATTCATAGACACCACCATTGATTACGACGAACTCTTTAGAGATTTTGACGCATTTATGGATTCAATATTTTTGCCCAGGAATTATTTACTGATCAGTGCTTCTTTTGCTAAGGGCTATTACAATTTTCTCAATAAAACAAACTCATCTATTGATGCCTCAAAAAGACTTACCTATTCTCCCACTATAGGCTATTATCATAAAGGGGGACTTGGAATTACCGGAACAGGCTACATGGCAAATGACGAAACGAGTATGAATCTCTACCAGTTTGCTATTTATCCTTCTTATGATTATTTGCAAAATAGAAATATGGCAACAGGTATTTCATATACCAAATTTTTTACTAAAGATTCGTTGCCATTTTATACCACACCAATTCAAAACGAACTGTCTGCTTATTTTACTTATCGCCGTTGGTGGGTAAAACCAATGATAGTCTTTAGCTATGGTTGGGGCAGTCGCACAGATTATAGGGAAAGAGAAACTTCCATACAAGATTTGCGGTTGAGAAGGAGAGGGTTTACTTATGTAAATACAGAAGAAACAGTCAGCGATTTTTCAATTATGACTTCTCTTCGCCATGATTTTTATTGGCTGGATGTGTTGAGTAATAAAGACCATATACGTTTTACCCCTCAAGTATCTTTTACAAGTGGTACACAAAAGTTTGGCTTCAACCAATCGAGTGGTACATATATAACCAATTTAAGAACAGCTAATAACGTATTGTTTAATTCGGAGAATGTGTACCTGGATGATGAACTGAAATTTCAACCACTTTCTCTCAGTTTATTTTTACGGGGGGAATATTCAATCGGTAAATTCTTTGTGCAGCCACAATTGATATTCGATTATTATTTTCCGGCAACCACCAGTAATTTTAGTACCCTTTTTTCGTTCAATGCGGGGTTTATTTTTTGATTTTAGAAAACCTTCACATTTAACTTACAATAGAATGGGTACATAAACTGTTTGACAAGTTGCTATGAATGAGTAATATATTTTATTTAACAACGCAGCCGGGTTACTGGCACTATACTTGAAATTTTTGTCCGGCTTTTAAACAATTTAAAAACACACAAGTACTTCGCTTCGAGAACCATTTTATTTCTAAGTTGAAATGAACTTTAATCCGGCGAATACATGTGTAAAATTATTAAAACAACAAACGCATGAAAACAAGACTCCTTACGCTGTTCGCAGCATTGTTACTCACCCAGGCTCTTATGGCCCAGTTTCACATCGGTATTAAAGGGGGTGCCAACGTTACTAAAGTAGATGGCAAATCTTTTAAAGACGAATTCAGGTATGGCTATCATCTTGGTGGTTTTGCAGAAATAAGAATGGGCAATAAGTTAGTTCTGCAGCCGGAAGTTTTATTCAACCAGTATTCTACAAGGTTGGATAGTAATTATAAAAACATTTACGAGGATGTTTTTAGTTCCAACAGTAACATCAAGCTGAACTATCTTTCTATTCCAATTCTAATCAATTACAAATTGATTGGCAGCTTTCTTTCTTTACAGGCAGGTCCGCAATTTGGTGTGTTAATTGACCAGAATAAAACAACTTTACAAAATGGTGGAGATGCATTTAAAAAAGGTGATTTGTCAATGTTGGCCGGCGTACAATTTAAAGTAGGTCCCATGCGAATTAATGGCCGCTACGCAGTTGGCTTAAATAATATTAGCGATTTGCCGGATGATGATAAATGGAAAAACCAGGGATTCCAGGTTTCTGTAGGATTAGCGTTATAGAATAATATTTTTATATGAAAGTCTCTCCCTTAAAAATGGGGGAGACTTTTTCGTATAAACCCTTACGGGCCAGCTACATAGTTTGGCAGTTTTTTTTATGACGGCATGAATCTTGGCAATACTGATTTCCCGTTATACTTTTATTGCCCCTTAAAACAGAAATGACAGATTGTCTAAAGAAGATTATGGATATAAATATTGAAAAATTTTTGCTGCGTACAGAAGATGAGATGGATTTTATGCCGATTATCCCCCTAAATGAAACTGACCAGGAAGACCCCAATGGTATAGAAATACCCGATGAACTACCCTTGTTGCCACTGCGAAACACAGTCCTTTTTCCCGGTGTTGTATTGCCAATAACAGTAGGAAGGGATAAAAGCATTAAAGCAGTAAACGAAGCCTACAAGACTGACAAACTGATAGGTGTAGTGGCACAAAAGGACACGAATGTGGAAGACCCGGAAGTAAAAGATCTGGAAAGCATCGGCACCGTAGCCAAAATTGTAAAGCTGATAAAAATGCCCGATGGAGGCACAACCATTATTATACAAGGTAAGAGCCGTTTCCTAATTGAATCAATTGCGGATGAAGAACCCTACTTCAAGGCTAAAATAAAAAAGCTACAGGAAGAGGAATCACCAAAAGATGCAGACTTTGATGCGTATGTAGCCAATATTAAAGATCTGGCGGCTGACATTGTTCAGCTCTCACCTAATATTCCAACAGAAGCTTCCATTATTTTAAGAAATATTGAAAGTCCTGCATTCCTCATTCATTTTGTTTCGAGTAATCTAAATACAGACATCAAAGACAAGCAGCGATTGCTCGAGCTGAATCAAATTCGTCAACGGGCCGATCTGCTGATGCAGTTGTTGCAAAAAGAATTGCAGTTTGCAGAATTGAAAAATAAGGTAACTACTAAAACAAGAACCGAGTTAGATAAACAACAGCGGGAATACTTTCTGCAGCAGCAGATGAAGAGTATTAAAGAAGAATTGGGAGGTGATAGCAATTCACAAGAAATAAAGGAAATGCAGAAAAAGGCAGAAACAAAAAAATGGCCGGCTTCTGCGAAGGAAATGTTCAAAAAAGGAATTGAAAAATTGGAAAGAATGCATCCGAGCACTCCTGATTTTTCAGTCGTGTATAATCATCTTGATTTGATGTTGGAACTTCCATGGGAAGACTATACCGAAGATCATTACGATTTGAAGAAAGCCCAAAGGACCCTCGATTCAGATCATTATGGAATGAAAAAAATCAAGGAACGTATTTTGGAATACCTGGCTGTATTGAAGTTGAAAGGCGATATGAAAAGCCCGATACTTTGTTTTGTTGGTCCTCCCGGGATTGGCAAAACCTCATTAGGCCGTAGTATTGCGAATGCTATTGGAAGAAAATATGTTCGCCTAAGTCTTGGGGGATTGCATGATGAAAGTGAAATAAGGGGACATCGTAAAACTTATATCGGTGCCATGCCAGGCCGTATATTACAATCGTTACGGAAGGTAAAATCATCTAACCCGGTAATGATATTGGATGAAATAGATAAAGTAGGGAGTGATCACCGTGGCGACCCCTCTTCTGCATTACTGGAAGTTTTAGATCCTGAACAGAATCATACTTTTTATGATAACTATTTAGAAGGTGAGTATGATTTAAGCAAAGTGTTATTTATTGCAACCGCTAATAATTTTCAAAATATACAGCCTGCTCTAAGAGACAGAATGGAAGTAATAGATCTGAGCGGTTATGCGGTAGAAGAAAAAGTGGAGATTGCTAAGCGGCATTTATTTCCGAAGCAGAAAGAACTACACGGATTAAAAAGCAGTGATTTCAAGATCAGCGATAAGGTATTGGAGAAAGTAATTCAGGATTACACAAGAGAGAGTGGTGTAAGGGAGCTAGACCGTCAATTAGCTTCTATTATGCGTTACCAGGCGAAGGAGTTGGCTTTTAAAGGAAAGCTTAAAGCGAATTTAACCGCTGATGATATTGAAACAATCATCGGCAAACCAAGATACAGCAACGATATTTATAAGACAGCGAATATGGCCGGTGTAGCTGTTGGTCTTGCCTGGACCTATGTTGGCGGTGACATTCTGTTTATAGAAGCAAGTTTAAGTGACGGGAAAGGCGAATTACGTTTGACGGGTAATTTGGGAAATGTGATGAAGGAAAGTGCCAGTACTGCACTAAGTTATTTACAAGCCAACGCCAAGAAGTATAAACTGGATGCAAAACTTTTTGAAAAGAAGAATATACATATTCATGTACCGGAAGGAGCAGTGCCAAAGGATGGCCCGAGTGCAGGCATAACAATGATGACGGCCATTGCTTCTGCGTTAACTGGCTACCGGGTAAAACCATTTTTAGCCATGACGGGTGAGATAACGCTGCGTGGACAAGTATTACCTGTTGGCGGAATAAAAGAAAAGGTATTGGCAGCAAAACGAGCCGGGCTAAAAGAAATTATTCTATGTTCCCAGAATGAAAAAGATGTGGAAGAAATAGAACCTGCTTTTATTAAAGGGATAAAATTTCATTACGTAAAAACAATGAGCCAGGTGTTGGAGATAGCATTAGTGAAATAGTGTTATGCTGAAAACTAGCCGCTGATAATATTATACACTTCGAAAGCTTCGGCGAATTCATTATTGCTTTGTACCCCCCGCACTTTGGCTAATGAACGGATAAAATCTTCCTGCATATAATTGCGATGCGATTGGGATTGATAAGCTTTTATCGCTTTTACTTTTTTCTCTACTTCTTTTAAAGATAATTTTATAAAAAAAGTAGGGCTGAAATGCTTTTGATTCCACGGAAGTTCATAACCAAGCAGGGAACTGTTTTTGAAAGCCCGTAATGCTTCATTGTGTATTACCTGATGGTCTTGATGAATATCGGATTTGCAAGGAATAAAAATAAGATCTGGCTGAATATATTTATTGAGACTGACCAATTCTTCCAATATTTCCTGTCTTTTTTGCGGGAACTCTCGTACCTCAAAATTGTAAAACATCAGCTTGCCTGCATCCATGCCTAATTCTTTTACAGCAGCCTTACATTCTTTTTCTAAAGTATCAGCTGCTAGACCTATCGGTAATGATTTTTGACAAGACGAAAATGCCGCAGAATGAACTTCTCTTCCCTCCCTGCAAAATTTTGCGATGCTGGCTCCACAACCCAATTCACCATCATCTGTGTGTGGTGCCAATATCAGTATTTTTTTAGGGTCAAACATATGTAGTTGGTAAAACTAATCATTAAGTTTCCAGAAATGAAATAGTTGTCTTTATTTTCCTTCTTCTTTCACTTCTGTGGACTGAGACTGTGCTTCTTTGATAGCTTGCTGGCGAACGAGGTCAGTTAGTGTGGATTCCAACCGACGAATCCTTGCAAACATTTTCAATATAATGAAAATGAAAAAGAAAATACATATATAGAATAGGAGGTCGGCGCCTCGTCCTACTCCCATCTTCCGGGCAATATCGTTAGTGTATTCGGGAAATAGAATAAAAAATATAGCCAACCCGGAAAATATAGTTAATATAATCAGATCGAAAATGGCACTGCGCAGCCGAACTATGTAAAAGAACATAATAACAACTACGGCGGCAATTAGTAAAATTTGTATTCCATTCATTTGAAAACTTTATTTAAAAGTATGTCAAAAAAAATACGGAAGCTACTCCATACTGTTTGTCCCTTTTGGCGGGAGTAATCGGTATACAAAACTGTAGCCGGGGCTTCTATATACTTAAATTTGTTCTTTTTTATCTGCGAAAGAATTTCTGTAGCATGCGCCATACGGTTTTCCCGAAGTTGGATTTTTTTTGCTGCTGCATAGGTCATTACCCGCAACCCATTATGTGCATCGGTTAACAGTAAACCGGAAAAGAAATAATTAATATAACGGGCTAGCTTTAATAATCTTTTTCTTTTGCCTGGCATATTATGTACGGAGCCTGTCATAAACCTTGAGCCGAGAACAATATCTGAGTTGGTTTCAATTAAAGTTTGTAGTAGCTCATTAATATTCGTTGCATCATGTTGTCCATCTGCATCAAAAGTTACTATATAAGCTGCATTTTTAGAAATTGCGAAATCAATCCCGGTTTGTAGTGCTGCCCCCTGTCCCAGATTAACCCTATGCCTGATAAAAAAGGCAGAAGCTGTTGAAACAAAAGGCTTGAGTGTTTTAGCAGAACCATCATCAACTACCACGGGAGTATATCCATGTGTCAGCAATTGTTTTACAACAAGCTGCAAGGTTGTGCTTTCATTGTAAGCAGGCACAACAATAAAAATAGATCTTGAATTAATGAGGTTCGACATAAGCAGTATAAAAGTAGAACCCATTATGGTAACCAGCAACTTCTTTGTTGGGGTTGGCAAGAAAAACTTGAAAGTCTGATACGACATCGCTACGTAAAACAACCAGTATAATTGTAGGTATTTTTGAATTTATCTCCCCGGGGTTATTAAGAGAGCCTATGTTTTTCATTTGTGGGATACGGCTGTAAATGCTTATCCTGTTATTTACATAGTCTGATGAGCCGGCGAGCACAATATTTTTCACCGGATGTTTTTCTTTTGCCTTTTGTATTGTTGTTTCTGCATATTGCTGAAGATTGTATTCAATTTTCCAGCTTGGAGTTTCTTTATTGAAATTAATGATACGGCTTGTGCTAAAAAGTAACCCACGTAACATATCAGGAAGCATCAATAAAAGTGCAATCAGAAATGCATATTTAAATATTTTGACTGTTCTTTTATAATAGTAACAAATGAAAACACTTAATTGGATCAAAAGAACCGGAAGTCCGTAATAACGAGCTTCCTGCACATAAGTCCAATAGCCATCTTCCTTTTCAATACTTAATGACAAAGTTGCCAGTAAAACGGATATGGCCACCAAAACAAAAACTGTTAGATAAACAAAAATAGAAGAGAGAGATAAGTTTTTAAAACCTGGTTTAATGATTGTTCTAAAACTCCAGACTATAAGCAGAACGCTTAAAAAAATATGAATAAGCTGAAATATTCTGTAAATAAATGCTGCTATATTGTAATTGTTAGGATTAACAAGTCTAATAATTTCCGGGTTAATAAATGCGGCGGGAACAGCCGGATAAAGTGATAATAAATTTTTTGGGAAAAAGCCCCGGTTTGGCTGTGTAATATAAACCGCAGAGCCGCCTGTTGTTTTTTGATATAACAATAATGCGCCGATGGAAAAAGCTAAAGTCAGCAATGAAACAATACCCGCATTCCTGATTCTTGTATTACCGTCTTTCCATCCCTTTACAAGTAAAAGTGATGGGAGAATGAAGATGATGGGTATGTATAAATATTTTGTGCTTCCACAAATTAAAAGGGAGAAAATTATTCCGATAGTTTTTAAGAAAAACTCTTTGTTGCTTTTTAAAAGGGTCAGGAATAAATAGACTCCAAAAAGGAAAGCGGTGATGGCAACAGCATCTGAGGACGGCTTGATATAAAATGAGTAAATTATAAAACCTGTAACTAAAGTGTAAATATTAATGAGATAAACGGGTAGGTCAAGTGATTTTAATATGGCTCTGGTAATAAAAATGAGTATAGCTGCGAAAAAAATATCGATTGCAAGACCTGCTATTATATAGTTTTGATTAAATAATGAATAGAATAGGGAATACA
>CAZXMP010000031.1:0-28384 GCA_964641575.1 uncultured Chitinophaga sp.
TCATACTATTTATTCGTTTTTTTTTTGATATCGGTGATTTCAGATTGTTCGTGTACAATTGTACAGAAATTTATTTATTTCTTCTCTTTGATATTTCTTTACTAAAGAATAGAAATATTTTAAAATTGTCCGACAAATATCGACATAGTTAGGAATATCTTTTTTAGCTTTGTATTGCTCTTTTACTTTGTTAGTTGAGTATTTCGGTGAGTATGATATTTTCAGAATTATAGACTATTGATTAATAATTGGGTACGCCAGGTGTTCGAATCCTGTCTTCCCGACTAAAAGCTGTAAGTCATTGACTTGCAGCTTTTGTTTTTTATGAAATAGCAAAATATTCCTTCTTTTAAAACCCTTTATAAACACCAGTAGGGGTAACATTTTGCTTGCTGATTATCTTCTCAGCTACCATTCGCACAATAATATTGTGAGACAACCATGTTGCCTCGTTTTGTTTCTTTAAGGAAGATAACGGTTTTACTTGCAGCACACTTTGTTGTTCAAGAGAGGGTAAGTCGAACATAATACATTCCCAAATTGCTGAATTGCTATTTTTATTAACTGGAGCAGTCTTCAAATTCCGGTAATCCCAAATATGATTGTAATAAAAACTAGCCGGATACCTTGTTCGGGTACCTTTTTTTAAAGAGATGGTTAGTGAAGGGTCTACTTTGGCTAAAGTCAGTACAGCATCAATCCCTTTTTCGCAAAGTGCAAAATATGCAGCTTCCTGGGTAAAGCGGCTCATTTCATATACACTAAACCCATTGCTATAAGATACTGCATCATATCCGTATGATTTAAGTTCTTGTACCGTGGCTTTTTCGATTGCTTCCTGTAATGAATCATTATTGCCAGGTACTATCGCCACTACAAGTATTTTTTTATGCTGATATGGCAAAGGATATTGTGCCTTCCATATAGTTTCTACCCTTGGTGTAACACAACCTTGTAACAACGACAATAAAAATATTGATAATGCAAGCTTACGCATAGTATAATTATTCTATTGCAAAATAGAAGAATCCAGGCAGGCTGGCTATGAGACCCGTTACTTGCAGAAGTGATTATTATCAGATACTAAGGGTGACAAATAAGTTGATCAACTGGTGATTGTTGTAATTCTGGACTTATAAAAGGAATTCCCAGATTCATTCCTCTTAACACCAATAATATACCCATGGCTGATATGAATACCGGCACCAGCTTTTGTAGGGAGATTCTCCAACCAGGCTTTATCATTTGCCCGGCGTAGCCTGCTAACATCATAGCAGGCAATGTGCCTGCACCAAACATGGCCATAAAACCTACGCTCTGAAAAACTTCTGTAAACGAAAGTGTAGCAGCAAGAGCAATATAAATCATACCACAAGGAAGCAAACCATTGGCCATTCCCATTAATAAAAAACCAGAAGGCCGGATAGCAGATTTTAATAAAGTTGCTATTTGACGCTGAACAAAGAAATAAAATCGATTAAGAAATTTTAAATGAATTGTTTTATGCCGGAGAAAATACAGAATTGAAAGCCCAATTATAAGTGTTCCCATAATAATTGAAAAGTATTGCTGATAGCCAGCGATGTAAATTCTTCTTCCCGCCAAGCCGAATACTAAACCGATGGCTGAATAGGTAATGATCCTACCAAACTGGTATAGCAATAACGAAAAAAACTTCTTTGCTCTAGATAAATGCTGAATTGGCAAGGCCAGGCTTAATGGGCCACACATACCTATGCAGTGGAGGCTGCCTGCAGTACCCAATACAAATCCGGATATCAATACAGGCCATAGCATTATATAACGGTTAATAGTTTTTCAGCGTAAAAAATTTTACCCTCGCTTATCCAGTTAATTTTCACAGTGTATTTACCCGGCGTAATAAAAGCTGGTTGAAACTGCTGTGCTGCATTGCCATCAAGTTGCAAAGCAAGTCGTTTGTCTTTTTTTTCATCGTAAGAACAGTAAAACCAAATATTACCATTTATAGATTTGCTTTTCATTTCATCTGGTAATTGTAAGAGTATTCCATCACTAGTTTGTTCCAGCGTAACAATTGAGGCAAGTTCATTTACATTCATAGTGCCATCAATAACTTGCTGGTAGCGGAGTTCGCTTTTGTAGTATTCTTTTTCTACCAGCTCAAAGTTTACATTCATGGAGCGGTAAACGAGATATCCCATTCCCGAAGCAAATACAAAAAAAGTGAGCAGTAACTTATTTCCCCAATTCATACTAATAGTTTTTAATATTAAAGCCGGTTGAATGGCCCCATAAAGTTTGTTTTGATACTCGTAATTCTTTTATCACCCTGGTATAATCCTACCCGAACACTTATTTTTCTTTTGCTGACAAAATTTTTGGGTAACACGATAAAGAATGAACCCTTTCCCTGTCCTTCTTTTTGTACCAAAATATCTTTCCCATCTGCCTCAATGATACGACCAGGTGCATTTTCCAGCCGAAGTGTAAGCGGAATATCGTTGATTGTTTTGTTGATTACTTTAATGGTGTACAAATTTGAGAGGCTGTCCATTCCTCTTTCCTGAAATAATTGCCCCTTGGCTCTTACGATTGTTCCGCCTACATCTTTTCTGGTAACAAGCAACACTGTAAGTACACCCGTTAATAATATAAGAATAGCAGTATAGAATTTCATACGACCTGTGTACCGTAATTTTTTTCCTTCCGCTATTCCATTTTCTGACGCATAGCGTATCAGGCCAAGCGGCTTGTTAACGGCTTGCATCATTTTGTTACAGGCATCTATACAGGCCGTACAACCTACACATTCCATTTGTGTCCCATTACGAATATCAATGGCCGTGGGACAAACTTTTACACATTGAAAGCAGTCAATACAATCGCCGGTTATTTTTTCCTGCACTACTGCTTTTTTAAATTTTCCCCTTGGTTCGCCCCGTTGATAATCATATGCTACAACCATTGAGTTTTTATCCAATAGTACACTTTGTAATCTACCGTATGGACAAACAACAGTGCAAACCTGCTCCCTGAAAAAAGCATATACACCATAGAATATGGTTGCAAACCCCACTATAGACAAAAAACCTCCGATATGATTGCCTAAAGGCTCACTGATGATTTTTTTAAGATCATCCATTCCAATGATGTAGGCCAAAAAGAAATTAGCAATAATAAATGCCAATAGATAAAAGAGAATATGCTTAATTACTTTCTTCGCAATCTTAGTACTTGTCCAAGGTGAGCTGTTCAATATTCTTTGTTGTGCTGCATCTCCTTCTATCAAATATTCAACCTTACGAAAAAGCATTTCCATAAATATTGTTTGGGGGCAAACCCATCCACAGAACAATCTCCCAAATGCAGCTGTAAAAAGAACGATGAAGATGATAAACGTAACCATCGTTAAACCAAAAATGAAAAAATCCTGAGCCCAGAATATTTTTCCGAAAATGATGAACTTTGTTTCTGTGATATCAAAAAGAAATAGTGGCCTGTCATTTACTTTAATAAATGGGAAGGCAAAAAACAAAGCAAAGAACCCCCAGCTTACCCAGGTGCGAATATTATAAAACCGACCTTTGGGTTTTTGGGCATACACCCATTTTCGTTTTCCCTTTTCATCTACCGTTGCTATTCTGTCACGAAAGGATTCATTTTCCGCAGGTGAAGTGATATCAGTTTCTACATTATTCATAATTTCACAGCTTTCATTTTTCCTGCCCTATTTTATCGCTTTTATAGTGGAAGAGTCTGCAGCAGAATTTGCTGTTGGTACTTCTTCTTTCATTTCGGTACCCTGTGGTGCTTTTCCATTAGGAGGATTGGTTCCTACTAACGTTTTTATATAACTGGTTACTTGCGCCAGTTGCTTATTGGAATATGTATTTTGCCATTGGGGCATTGCATTTATACCATAGCGAATGGTTTTAAAAACACTTTTTATATCGTTACCATGCATCCAATAATTATCAGTAAGATTTGGACCTACATTGCCTGCTCCTGTTTCAGTATGACAAGAGGCACAAGATTTCATATATATAACTTTACCAGCCGCCATATCTTCTGCACTTGTTAAAAGTGTCACCGTATTTTCATCTACGGCATCCCCTTTTGCCTTCAGGTATTCTTGTATTTTTATTTCTGCTTTAGCTACCGACATTTCATATTCTTGTTGGCTTGATGGCCCCGTATGAGATACATGAAATCTCCATAGGTAAACAACTGCAAAAATGATAGAAAGATAAAATCCATACAACCACCATGGCGGAAGCTTATTGTTTAGTTCCCGGATGCCATCATATTCATGGCCAAGGTCAAGCTCTGCTTCCTGGCTTACAGGGCGAAGCTTATTCATCCTATCCCACCAGCTTAGCTTATTTTTCTTTGCTTCAATTGCTTCGGCCTCTTCCAGCAATACCAATTTTTCTTTTTCATTTTTTAACAGGAACCTGATATTGATAAGCATAGCTATGATAAGCCCAAGCTCCAGAAAAATAACTGTTGCCATTACATAAAATGTAGAAGCAGGCATACCGCCAATGGTTTTGGCAACCACTACGGTAGTTGTATCGGCAGGAACGTCTTGTGAAAATAAAGATGTTCCAGTAAGCAAAAGGAAAGCCAGTAGTACGGATGCTACAGCAGAACCTGTTTCTTTTTTTCTTTTCTTCAACTTCACATCTGCTGCCCCAACTAGTATACCGGCAAGTATGGCTATTATGATCAATAATAAAATCATGAGTATGATTAGTATTAGTGCCAGCGGATTGCTAAACAGCGATGGCGCAGGTGGACCAGCTGCCCAAGCTGGTTGAAATGATACAAGAAAAGCAACAATCAGTACCAGGATATATTTTGTTTTTTTTGTCGGTGATAAAAACATGGCAGTTGATTTTAATTATCTAATGGAATACGGCTGATGTCAGTAAAGGTTTTTTTCTTAGTTTTAAAGACCCAGGTTAGCATAACAGTAAAGAAGAGTACAAAAATGAGTAGCGAAGCCAGACCGTATATATCTATGCCGCTTACTTTTTCTATATAGTGAATGAATTTCATAACGTTTATTTATTTGTTTCGGTAATGAGTTGTTTTGGTGCCGTTTTTATATCTGTACCTAATCGTTGCAAGTATGCAATTAGTGCAATGATCTCTTTATCCGGTGCTGTTTCAATCTTATCTGCTTTTAGATTTGCTGCAATTTTTTTTGCCTGCTGCATCAAATCAATATTGGCCAGCTTATCATATCCCTTTGGATAAGGAACACCCAGTGTAATCATAGCTCTAATTTTTGCTGGTGTAGAAGCGGTGTCAATTTTATCATCCAACAACCATACATATTGCGGCATTAAAGAACCGGGTGACATTGAGCGGGGATCATACATGTGATTGTAATGCCAACTATCAGAAAACTTACCGCCTTCTCTTGCCAAGTCTGGCCCTGTTCTTTTGCTTCCCCATTGAAAAGGATGATCATACACAAATTCACCTGCTTTTGAATATTCGCCATACCTCGCCACTTCATCCCGGAATGGTCGTATCATTTGTGAGTGACAGGTATAACATCCTTCCCGCACATAGATATCCCGTCCCTGTAATTCAAGCGGAGTGTATGGTTTTACACTGGCAATAGTTGGCACATTCGATTTAACGAGGAAGGTGGGAATAATTTCAATCAATCCTCCAAGTGCAACTAAAATAAGGCTCAGCACAAGCATCATAGTGGGTTTTCTTTCAATCACTCTGTGCCAGTATTCTTTTTTCTTGCTTACTTCTTTTACAATTGGGGGAGCTTCAGCAGCTTCATTCGCTATGAATTTTCCTTTCGCAATTGTTTTATATAAGTTATAGGTCATTAGTATGGCACCAACCAGGTACAATGCACCGCCAATGCTTCGGCTCACATACATACCTTTAATATTATTAACTGTTTCCATGAAGTCGAACTTCAGTTGTCCTTCCGGGGTAAAGGCTTTCCAGTTAAGGCTTTGTTCAAATCCAGCCCAATAAAGAGGAACTGCATAAAGAATAATACCGATCGTTCCTAACCAAAAATGATTGGCCGCTAATTTTTTTGAATATAAAGATGTGCCCCACATTTTGGGGATCATATAGTAGAGAATAGCAAAAGCAAGGAACCCGTTCCATCCCAAGCCACCAATGTGTACGTGGGCTATAGTCCAGTCACTAAAATGTGAAATAGCATTTACGCTTTTCAAACTAAGTAATGGGCCTTCCAATGTAGCCATACCATAACAAGTAATAGCAACTACCATAAATTTTAAAACAGGATCTTCTCTTACTTTATCCCAGGCACCACGAAGTGTAAATAATCCAT
This sequence comes from uncultured Chitinophaga sp., assembly GCA_964641575.1. Lineage (GTDB taxonomy): Bacteria > Bacteroidota > Bacteroidia > Chitinophagales > Chitinophagaceae > JJ008. The sequence continues at coordinate 6,323 of CAZXMP010000031.1, forward strand.
TTAGCATTCCTCCCCAACTGGGAGCAATCAACATAATAGAAAAAACAACACCAAGTGATTGAGCCCAATCGGGCAATGCTGTATATAATAAGTGGTGAGGACCGGCCCAGATATAAATAAATATCAATGCCCAAAAGTGAATGATAGAAAGCCGATAAGAATAAACAGGCCGGTTAGCAGCTTTAGGTAAAAAATAATACATCAGCCCAAGTACAGGTGTGGTTAAAAAGAAGGCCACCGCATTATGACCGTACCACCATTGCACCAACGCATCTTGTACACCTGCAAACCAACTATAACTTCCGGTAGCAGAGTAAGGCAATTCAATAGATCGAACGATGTGTAACAAGGCAACTGTTACCCAGGTAGCTATGTAAAACCAAATAGCAACATACAAATGCTTTTCTCTTCTTTTAATAATGGTGCCAAACATGTTGATGCCAAATATTACCCATACTAGTGTGATGGCAATGTCTATCGGCCAAATTAATTCTGCATACTCAGCACCTGTAGTTAAACCAAGAGGTAATGTGATTGCAGCTGCCACAATAATCAATTGCCACCCCCAAAAATGTATCCAGCTCAGTTTATCACTAAACATTCTTGCTTTGCACAATCGCTGCAAGGAATAATAAATACCTGCGAATGACGCATTACCTACAAAAGCAAATATGATAGCATTCGTATGTAATGGACGAAGACGGCCAAACGTAGTGGCAGGGAAATTTAAACTGCTTTCGGGGTAATAAATTTGAATAGCTGCCCAAAGCCCGGCTATCATCCCAACCAGTCCAAAAACGATAGTAGCATAGCCAAATGCTTTTACAATTTTATTGTCGTAATAAAATTTTTCAACTTGTATCGGTTGATTTGTTTCTTGCATACGTGAAGTATTTATTTTGTTTTGGTTGTTGTAGTTGGCTTGTCATCAAATAGTATCCGGGAAGAAGGCGAGAAATCATCTTCAAACTGCCCTGATTTTACACTCCATAAAAAAGCGATCAGGAATAATGCGGCTACAGTAATGCTGGCAATCAGGAGAATAATAATGACACTCATGTTCTTTTTTAAGGTGGCGTAAAAGTAAAATCCAGTATAACGACAACACATAACAGGTGTCAACAAGAAAACTGATTTTTATCATCTAAAAAAAATGATACAAAACAAGATTACAGGTTCATGCGGCGGGCAAGTAAGCTGCTACTGCCAAATGTGATCAATAAAATACTGAGAGAACTGGTTGGCATCAGGATAGCAGCAATAAGTGGAGACAGATTTCCCTGCACAGCAAAGAATAATCCGATTACATTATACACAATGGAGAGTACAAAGCTTGCCACCACAATATTTTTGTTAGCATGGCAAAGACAGAGAAATTTGGGAAGCAGGGATAGTTGTTTTGCCTCAATGATACCATCGCTGGAAGGAGTAAAATTATTTGTTTGCTCCGCTACAGCTACACCAATATTACTTTGTTTCAATGCCCCGGCATCATTCAGACCATCACCGATCATCATCACTTTTTCCCCCTGATCTTGCAGGTGTTTAATATAGCGTAGCTTGTCTTCTGGTTTTTGATGAAAGCGAAGGGTAGCTTTTTTTCCCAATAGATGTTGCAGGTTGTTTCTCTCGGTATCATTATCACCTGATAAAACAGAAAGCTGGTAATCCTTTTTTAATTTGTGCAGTAATCCCGAAATTTCACCCCGGTAATGGTTGCTGAAATGAAAAAACCCTTGTAATCGATTTTCAATACTAACAAATATGGCTGTTCCGGTTTGCCGGCTTGCCAAACCGGTTACGAAATGATAAGAACCCAGCTTGATTAAATCATTTTGCACAAAACCTTCAATACCCTCTCCTATTGTTTCCTTAAACCCCGCAACTTCTGGTTGCTTTCCCTGTGCAAGATGTTTTGCAAGTGCTTTACTGAGTGGATGAGAAGAACAGGCAGCCAATGCAGCTACCTGTTGCAGTTGATAAGCAGTGAGCCGGGCTCCTTCATAAGTAATATGTTGATGTTGGGTGGAAGTAAGTGTGCCAGTTTTATCAAAAACAATATGGGTTACTTTGGCAACTTCTTCAATAGTTTGTGCACTGCGCAAGTAAAAATGATTACGCCCCAATATCTGCAAAATATTTCCGTTGGTAAAAGTGTTCGATAATAATAATGCACAGGGACAGGCAATAATGAAAATAGCGGTTACGGCAGGCCATAATTTGGAAGGGTCATTTATTTGCCAGTAAATGGCAGTCGAAATAGCAATACCGAAAACGATATAGGTAAAGTAGCGGCTGAGTAAATGAACAAAGGAAACTTTTTTGTCGCTGTCATTTTTTTTGAATTCATCCCTGTTCCAAAGTTTGGTAAGATAACTCTGAGCTACTTCTTTTACTACCAGTATTTCAATATTCCCTTCCTTTTGTTTGCCACCGGCATATACCAATTCTCCTACTTCTTTTAATACGGGCAGCGACTCGCCTGTAACAAAACTATAGTCAATAAATGCTTTTCCTTTTGTTAGAATACCATCGGCCGGAATCAATTCTTCATTATGAATAAGCAAAGTGTCTCCCGGTTTAATATCGGGTAATGCAGTTGGCGTTTCTTTGTCATCTTTAGTTACAGAAACAGCAATAGGGAAGTAAGATGTATAATCTCTTTCAAAAGAAAGCTGCCGATAGGTTTTGTCCTGCAGAATTCTACCGGCAAGCATAAAGAAAACAATACCTGTCATAGAATCAAAATATCCACCACCGGTACCACTCATCACTTCATACGCACTGCGGATAAATGTAATAATTATAGCGAGGGCAATCGGTGCATCAATATTCAGGAATTTATGCTTTAGACTTTTGAGCGAAGAAATATAAAAAGGAAGCGCCGAGTACAGCAAAACAGGAACGGCTAAACCAAAATTCAGCCAACGAAAAATAGTCCTGAGCCCTACTTCGGTAGTATCAATACCCAGGTATTCCGGAAAACTCATTAGCATAATATTACCAAAGCAAAACCCTGCTATGCCTAACTGCAGTACCATGCTTTTATTGATGGCAGGTCTTTTTTCCTTCAGATCATTCAGGCTGATGTAAGGTTCATATCCAATGCTAGTTAGTGTTTCGGCTACTTTTCGCAATGTGGTTTTATTAACCAGGAAAACAATATCAACTTCTTTTCGTGTAAAATTTACTTTGCTGGAAATGATGCCTTCATCAATACGGTGAAGGTGTTCTAATAAATAAAGACAGGAGCTGCAATGCATTTGCGGCAGATAGAGTGTTACATGTACTTGTTTATCGTTCCTGAAACTGGTGAGTTTGTTCTGTATTTGCTCATCCTCCAAAAATGCAAATTTGTCCTTCCGAACTTTAATACGTTGACTAATACCCGGATTTTTATTCATATCATAGTAACCGCAAAGATCACTTTGGTTTAAAATCTGGTACACCATTTTGCAGCCTTCGCAGCAAAAATTCTTTTCCTGGATATTAATTTTACTGTTGCTACATGATTCGCCGCAATGGTAGCATTGTATTTTATTGTCGGTAAAATTTGATCCGGTCATAGCTATATCCAAGATAGGAGGCTAAAGTACGGGGCTAGTATTCTTTAGGGAGTGAGCAAGTTCAAAGGTGCAACTGATTTTTGTCAGGTATGGTAGAAAATAAGCTGGCTGAGCTTTATCAAAAATAAAAACCCAGCCAGTGAAGGGAAAATATCTTTAATTCAGCGAACTATGAGTAGGGTATTCAAATATTTTTAGTGCTTTTGGAAAAAGCATATTGTTCTCTAAATGTATATGCTGATGCAAATCCAGCTCAAATGCCTGCAATGCTGCTAAGCATAACCGGTAAGTAGTACAGCCATCAGCTGGGGGGGTATAATCGTTGGTGAGTTTCCTAATTTCAGCTAGTAGTGTGCCTGCATGGTCATGCTCCTGTTCCATCATACTAATTGGAGAGCCCAGAAATGTACTGCTAATGACCAGTTCTTTGCCCCCATTCATCTGCTTTTCTATTTCCTTAATTCTAGGAAATAGAATAAGCTCTTCTTTTTGCATATGCTCTTCCATTTCTTCTTTCAGGGCTGTAAATAGTTGAAGCACTTTTATCATCTCCGGGTGCTGTTCGCCATGCTTGGATGCTACTTTTTGTAAATATCCCAGTATAGCAGGCATTTCCTTTTTTACATAGCTGTGGTGTGTGGTAACAATATATTCTGCTAATTGTTCCAGAGACATTTTTGCATAGTTAACCGATAGGGGACCTGTAGTGTGTTGTTCAGCATTTTCCAGGTCGGCAACTACTTTGGCCAGTTGTAATTCACCTTCTGTACAAGCTTGTTCCAATGTACGTTTTCCTTTACAACAAAAGTCGAGATGATATTTTTCAAAAACCGGTGCAGCCCGATGGTTTCCGTTTACAATTTGCGCCAGGCTCATCGTTACTAATTCGCTCATGATAATTTATTTAATAGTCATTAAAATTGTTTATAAATCCTTTTTTCGAAATTTTCTTACCGCCAACCAAAGTGGAAGGATGATCCACAAAAGCATAATGCTGGTGGTAAAAAGAATACCAGTGCCGCTACCGAAAAAGTCTTTGTATAAAGCCCCGGTATATCCCATTAATGCGCTGACATCCATTTTAAGCATAATGAAAATGCGGCCCAGGTCGATGGGATTAAGGGCAGAAAGCAACAGTGTAATTTTTTCAAGCGGATAATCACTAAAAGAAAAAAGTATGAGTAATACAAGGCTGTCGTAGATAAGTGCAAAATAAAACCAGAGTAATAAGGCAAACCCGATACCTCTTGCTTTATCCCGGGCTACTACGGCAGCATAAAATGCAATTGATGTGAATACAAGAGTTAATGAAACGCCGGAAAATAGCAAAGCAAAACCAATGTCATTGGGAGCAAATAATAAAACAGGAATACCAACGCCAATAAAAAAGGCACTAAGGAGTGAAATGGCAACACCAGCGTATTCACTTAATAGTATTCTTGTACGGCTCATTGGTTGAGACGACATAAGTTCGATAAACTCATAGGAATTATAGTAATGAATAGTGGTAAAAACAAGACTTACCAGAGGCAGAACGATCAGTACAATATTCAAAAGGCTTAACATGGCTTTACTACTATTGTCTTCCATTTGGAACATACTGAGTGAAACCACAAAAAGGAAAATAGTATAGGCGATCACAATCTTGCTTCGTAGAATATCGTAGAGCACATATCGGGATAGCTTTAGCATAAAAACAGTTTAATAGATTTTTTCGTCATTTTTCGGCTCAAACATTTTATCGATCCATTTAGAGTTTATTACATCTCCCTTCATTATCCTGGCAATGGCTTTTCCCAGCCGCAGCTCTCCAGTTTCCTCCTGCAGTGTACCCATGTCTTTAATGAACTGCATTTTACCTTCCTGCATATACATGACATGAGTAGTTATTTCATCGAGATCACTAAGAATATGCGAGGTAATTAAAATCAGTTTGTTCTTTTTCTTTTCAGAAATGATTTTTTCTTTTAATATTTCGGAAGCTAATGGATCGAGACCTGCTGTTGGCTCGTCAAGTATAAGAATAGCAGGGTCGAATAGAAAAGCGATAGCGGCACTTACTTTTTGGCGGGTGCCGCCACTTAGGGTACGCATGGGTTTTTCAAATATTTTTTCCAGCTCAAATTTTTTGATAAGCTCTTCATCCGTTTGACTAGTTTCTGTTTTTCGAATTTGTTTTAGCATGCTGAATAACTGCCCTATTTTCATATTATCCGGATAGCGGCCAATCTGTGGCATATAGCCAATTATTTTTCGATAGCCAGGGTCGTTGTAAATAATCTGCTCATTCACAAAAATTTTACCGGTATTGGGTTTTACCATTCCCAGGATGGATTTTATCAGGGTTGTTTTACCCGAACCATTGGGTCCTATCAGGGAGATCACCTGACCTTTTTCAAACACAACAGAGATATTATCGAGTACCTGTAATTTTTTAAATCGTTTGCTGATATGGTCTATCCGAATCATAATTTATTTGGTTTCATCATTGGTTGATTATCTACCAGGTTTACAGGAGTAAGCCCCGGAATTGCTTTTTCAGCTTTATCCAATAAGGAAATAGTAAAGCTTCTCATTAATAATAATGCATGTGGATTTTGTTCTACGATCATCGAGTACATGCTTACAGGTTGATACGGTATATCACCAGTTCCGTCCTTATTTATATCATACCCTTCATACTTATCCCAGTAGTTACTGGAAAAATAATTCAGCATCATGGAACCATTGGTTGCTAAATCGAAAGAATTCCCATAGAAATTATTAAAGCGAAAATTATTTTCATCACAACTGGACTGCACTTTAATTCCCCATCCGTTCTCCTTGAAAATATTTTTCTCGATGGATATCCGGCTACTGCCTTCCATATGGATGGCAATAGTATTTTTAAAAAAAGTATTGTACTGAATACGGCTATCTGTAATATCTTTTAACAGAATACCATAAGCAGAAGCCCCCCAGTTTTGCTCAAAATGATTGTTGAGCATGATTACCTTTTTGGAATACATAACAGCTACCCCGGCCCCGTTATTTCTAAACGTATTGCTGAGATAGGAGTTGTCACTGGAAAACATAAAATGTAATCCATACCGGATATTCTTTTCACTCCAATTTTTCCTGATCGTTGAATGGCTTACAAATTCCAGGTAGATGCCATCCCGGTGTCCTTGCAGCATATTGTTTTCAATCAGCATCCTACTGCATTTCCACAGGTGAATTCCATTGCCAGACGAATGTTCTGATTTATTAGTGCCTTGGATTGAATTATTGCGGATAGTACAATGCGTAGAATTAGCAATATGAATGGCAAATGAAGTGTTGCTGAATATATTTTTTTCAATTAGAATATTAGTTGCATCAATGATCTTAAGACCAGCAAAGTCGTTCATTGAAGAGTAGCCAGCATTGGCAAAGTGAATACCGCTGATAAAAATATTTTTACCAGTTAAGGTTAGTATCTCGTTTTTGCTTTCCCCATCTAATACGGGTGTATTTACACCGATCAGGTGAATGGATTTATCAACAATGATATTGCCTTCTTTATATGTTCCTGCATTTAATAAGATAGTATCACCAATTTTTGAAACCTTGATGGCTTGCTTTAAACTGGTTATGGCCTTATCCTTTCCCACTATTATGGTGCTGGCAAAAGAGGTATTCAGGATAAAAAATAATACTATTGAAATCAGGCACTTCATTTAATAAGTATATTATAGAGAGTTGCCCAATTAGTGATCCTGCTGCCTTCAATCTCATCGGCTTTCTTTTGTGCAGCGGCTTTATTTTTAAACGCAGCTGCATTGCCACCCATCGGACTTTTTAACTGACTACTTACCACAAACTCTGCCGTTTTCACTTCAATAAAATCCCCATTGCTATAATCGACAAACAATGTTTTTGAAATACTATTGAGTTCTACACCTCGGCGTTTTAAAAAAGTTGCAACACAATGGGAGTCATCAAACTTATATACTTTGCCTTTTTTTGTTACAATCTCAGCACCAAATTTGGTATCCATGATCGTCATTTTGCATTCTGCACAGTTGTCTTTGCCAAAATTTATTTTTTCTGGCTTTGGGTTACAGCTTCCTAGGAAAAGACCAATTGCTAACAGGGAAACGATGGTGGGCATTTTGTTAATCGATGTCATGTTGTTTTGTTTTTTATATTTCCGCCATTCAAAAAACCATATTATGAAAAAGATGAAAGTTACGGCTACTATTACCCACCCACCTGTATCAGGATAAGAATAGGAATCAAAATTCAATAATTTTTTATGCCCGATCAAAGGTGGTTGATAGGATAACCCGGGAACCTGTATAGCAGCAGTAGGATCAAGATTATGTCCATAATCATAACCCCACAGGTAAAAATCTACCATTGCGGCAATGCCACCCAATACAGAAAGTATAAGATAGATAAATAATAGCCTGCGACTTCCTAAAATAGCAATCACCAATCCGAATAAAACAAAAAAGCCCAAAATATAGATAAGGAAATCAAATTCAGGAAACATACTGGCTTCAATATGCTTCATACCTATATAATGATTCAGGCCATTAATTATCTCTACCTGCCCGGTTATTTTATATAGCCATATTTGCATCGAAAGGCCTTCGGGATATTGCGGTGCTATCAGGTAAATAGACCATGCTGGTACAAAAAACATGGTACACATCGCCAGCGAACCGATAAAAATTATGATTCTTGATGTATTGCTTAGTTTCCTTTTCATGAGAGTCCTAATTCGTTTATGAAAAATCCGGGTAACCTAAAAGGAAAAATTTTATTTGTTTGCAGGAGGTAGTAACACTCCGTCGATTACATGGATAATGCCATTGGATGCGGGTATGGAAGCGACAACAGTTGCTGAATTATTTACCATCACCTTGCCATCTTTTTTCGAGATAGTTATATTTCCACCATTTACCTGGTTGAATGTTTGTCCATCTTCCATCATTTCTATTTTCAGGCTTCCTACATATACATGGTATTGTAAGATGTCTTGCAGCTGCGCTTTATTTTTATCTTTCATCAGGTCGTCCAGTGTTTCTTTTGGAACTTTATCAAATGCCGCATTGGTTGGTGCAAAAACTGTAAAAGGACCAGCATTCGACAGCGAGTTAACAAGGTCGGCTTGTTTTAATGCAGCTACCAGTGTAGTGTGATCTGCAGAACCCACAGCAATTTTTACTACATCTTTTGCAGACTCATCATCTTTCACAGCAGATTGTCCACCTCCGGGTACAGTTTCTGTTTCTGCAGTAGGTGTTTCGTTGCTTTCCTTTGGTGCTTCATTGCAGGAAAAAAAGAGAAAAGCGGATAGTACTATTGCAGTACCAAGTATCTTTTTCATAAAAAAATTTTATTTTTTAAAGTGAGCAGACTTTTAATAAGCCTGCTCACTTTGATAATTATTTTCTTGTAGTATCTGCAGTGGTTACAGCTGGCTTATTTGTACCAGTGCTGAAAAGAAGCGGGACATTTGAACCTGCGGGTGAAACTCTCAGGTAGCCTTGCATTTCCTGATGTAACGCTGAACAAAAGTCTGTACAATAAAATGGCACAATACCTGGTTTATCTGCCACCCATTTTAATGTTTGGGTTTCACCAGGCATTATGAGTATTTCAGCAGTATTAGCACCCTTAATTGCAAAGCCGTGCGGCACATCCCAATCCTGTTCAAGATTCGTAACATGGAAATACACTTCATCTCCTACTTTTATTCCTTCAATGTTATCAGGAGTAAGGTGAGAACGGATCGCCGTCATCCATACATGCACCTGGTTCCCTTTACGTTCCACCTTTGATTGCCCTTCGCCTTTCGCAACATACGGATGGGTGTTCTCTTCAATTTTATAGATCTTTCGTTGCTTATTCATGAGCAGGCTGGCAGGTATTGCTTCTGCATAGTGCGGCTCCCCGGTTGTAGGAAAGTCAAGTATCAACTTCATCTTATCTCCACTAATATCATAGAGCTGGGCACTTTGTGTTAACTCTGGGCCGGTTGGTAAATAACGGTCTTTTGTAATTTTATTATAAGCAATTAAATATTTGCCGTGGGGCTTTGCGGTAGGTCCACCTGGTATTGACAAGTGTCCGATGGAATAATAAGTAGGAACTCTGTCTAATACTTTCAAATCACTGATGCTCCATTTTACTACTTCAGAAGAAACGAACATGGATGTGTAAGCATTTCCTTTACCATCAAACTCTGTATGTAAAGGTCCAAGACCCGGCTTGGCAACTTCGCCATGCAAAGCAGCTTCGTATTTAATTACGGGAATACCATCGTATTCACCATCAAAAGCTTTATCGGCAATTGCTTTTTGCAATTTTGTGAAAGAAAAAACCGGAATGCTGGCTGCTAATTTTCCAGATGCAACAATATATTCTCCTGTAGGGTCAACATCGGTTCCGTGTGGTGATTTAGGACATGGTATCAGGTACAACATATCCGGGCAATCTGCAGGGTCAAGAACCAGTACTTCAGTTTTAATAGTGGAAGTAGCGGTATGTGTATTCTCATCATAAACATTGTGTGCATATCTAACGGATTGCTTTTTTGCTTTACCAGCTTTTAGGTATTCTTCTGCTTTCTTCCAGTTTACGGCCATCACAAAGTCTTTATCTTTTTGTGAAGCATTTACTTCCAACAAAGTATTTGCTTTCTCTGAGTTATAAGAACTGAAAAAGAACCAGCCATGTGATTTGCCTTTTCCGGCACGGGAAAGATCAAAGTTTACACCAGGAGTACGTATCTGAAAAGAAATATTCATTTCGCCAGAAGTAGGATTTACCGAAACAAAACTTATTGAACCTTTGAAATTTTGTTTGTAGGTATTGATGGGAACGTCGCCATTCTGGTCATCCAGCGGCACACTAAAACGGGTAGCGGCTACAATATATTCCGAATTCTCGGTTATAAAAGGTGATGCATGGTTACCAGCACTGTTAGGTATTTCCAAAATCTCCGAAGTACGGAAAGTGGTAAGATCTATTCTTGCCAGTCGGGGGGTATTGTTGCCATTTGCAAAAGCCCAGCGGCCATCATGCTCTCCTTTGGTTTGAGATAATGCAATGTGATGTTGATCATCCCAGGGTACAAAACCATGCGAAGTGTTTAACATCGGTTTGGTTTCTTCGCTAAAACCATAACCGCTTTCGGCAGCTTGTGAGAATACGGGGATGATGCGAAATAAGCGACCCGATGGAATACCATAAACAGCTACCTGGCCATTAAATCCACCAGATACTATATTGTAAAATTCATCGTATTTGCCGGGAGCAACATACGATTTGGAGGCATCACCACTGGCAGCGGATTGCGCAGTCTTTGGCTTGCAACTTTGTAGAAATAAAAGGCAAGCAGAGGTCAGTATCAAAACCGCAAGGGTTTTGAAGGAATTGCGTTTCATATTATTTGTTTATTAAATGAAGAGAATAATTGCTGATTTTTATTTAACCCCATCATTTGAGCGCATAAATTCTAATAGCTGGCGGGATTCATCTTTTGTAATATTCTGGTTTGGCATGCGTACCAAACATTGCTCCAACAATTTTTGTGCTTCAGGGTCTGTCTCCAGCATCATATCTACATTGGTTATCATATTCATGACCCAATGTGGTTCCCTTTTTTTCGTTACACCTTTCCAGCCAGGTCCTACTAACCGCTCATCAGTTAATTTGTGGCAAGACTGGCACTTTAATTCATAAATACCTTTTCCTGCAGTTACCCAATCGACATTGAGTGGAGTGGTAAGAGTAACATCTTCAGGCTTTACTTCTGTGCCGTGAGCTTCAGCTTGTTCTTTGGGTTGTGCTTCAATAACCGGAGAGCTATCTTTTTTTTCTTCACTACTGCCACAGGAGCTGATAATTAAGGCAGATGAAAATAATACAAGGACGATAGTACTTGAAAGAAGAAGGTTAATGCGTTTCATGTTGAATTTATTTTGTGAGGAATCAATGAAATATTTGATACCCTAAATTTACTTCAAAAAAGACATTCGTGTCCTTTTTAGTACCACAAATTTATCCGTGTAAATTTCTTCCCAAAATGAGGTTTGTCAACTAGTTCTGTGATATTCATCAGCTAATCTTAAAGTCTGGTTTGTATCTTCACCGCTTTAATCAAAAGCGAGATGTTTCTTTCAAAATCATTTGGTTATGCTCTGAGAGGAGTTTTGTACGTGGCCCTTTTGGAACCCAAAGGGAAAAAGGTCAAAATAGAGCAAATGGCGGACAAGCTAGCAGTGCCTCGCCATTTTCTGGCCAAGATCATGAAAAAAATGGTGCAGGAAAATATTCTCACTTCTACAAAGGGTCCATATGGGGGGGTTTTCATTATCTCCGATAACATTACAAACTAAATTGCTACAACTGGTAAAAATTACAGATGGAATGGAACAGTTTAATACCTGTGTGTTAAGCTTGCGAAAATGCAACAGTAAAAATCCCTGCCCACTTCATTTCCAAATGCTACAGATACGGGATGGCATGCTGGCCGAATTTTCTAAAACTTCCATTGGAGATTTATTGGACAAAAAAAATCCTGATTTTATTAAAAGTATCTCTGTTATTTAAACTATTTGTATTTCATTCCCGGCTAACTGACCTAAATCATATGTATAGATAAATCATCCATTTAATTTGCCGGCTGGATTTATCATTATGTATTTACAACCTTTTGAAATCGATCGCCAATCATCGGCTGCAGATATTGTTGCAAAAGATTACCGTACTGCTGTTATTTTTAGGAAACACGGCATTGGTTATTGTTGTGGCGGCAAGTGGCCTATGGAAATGACTTGTGAATTACAGGGCATCGATGCAGATATACTTCAGCAAGAACTGGAAGCAGCCATTCGTACCATACCGGTTTCAAACCAGCTTGATTTCTCCAACTGGAGTATTGATTTTCTTATTGATTACATTATTAATATACATCACCAATATATACGGCAATCGTTTCCCGAAACAATGCAAATATTGAATGATTTTATAAAAGAGCATACCAAAAAATTTCCCTGGCTGGCTGAACTTGAAACTAAGTTTGGTTTATTGATAGAGCAGCTTCATACATCTATGAGGCGGGAGGAAGAAGTGCTATTTCCCTATATCCGGCAGATCGCACATGCACACAAAGACAAAGAACCCTATGCTGTATTGCTAATTAAAACACTCCGAAAGCCTGTGGAAGATACCATGTTCAACGGGCATGAAACAGTGACCGATATTATTAAATCAATCCGGACAATTACAAATCAATACAGTACTCCTGCCAATGTTTGTACTAACCATAAAGTAGTTATGGCAAAACTTAAAGAATTGGACAATGATCTTATGCATCATTTATACCTGGAGCAATCGATTCTTTTCCCAAAAGCTATGGCCATCGAAAATGAAGTTTTGTCTATGTGAGTACTTTTTTAAACAATGCTCCCTTTTAATGGTGCAGGCACAATACCGGAATACGAGACTGGAAAATCAACTGTTTTGTACTGCTGGGTTTAAAAATACCATCCAACAATTTATGTTTTTGGGGTATTGCAATTATCAGGTCAAGGTGATTAGCCTCTGCAAATTCATGAATTCCATCTTCCACATCCGGATTGTTGATAAAATGATAATCAGGATTTACATCTTTAAATAGCTCGTTGAGCAAATACATTTGCGAAGGTGTTTCGCTATCAAAATGCTTATTATCATGGTCTACATTGAGTATGTGCAACGTAGCGTTCAGTTCGCCAACTATATCTTTTATTCTCTGAACTGGAGTTGTTTTTTTTATTTGCCTGAAATCACAAGCAAAGCCTATTTTTTTAATCCCTTTTCCATATTCTTTTCCTGCTGGTACGCAAATAACTGGCCACTGAAGGTGTCTAATAGCAGTAAGTGCAACACTTCCAAAAACTATATTTTCAATATTAGATTTCCCTTTCGCCCCAATAACTATAGCAAACGGCTTGATCTCCTTAGAAATACTTTCCATCTCATCTACTGTGTTCCCTAACCTGGCTTCTGTTGTTATAGTTATGTCGGCAAGTAAGATATGCCGCAAACTGTCCTTTAAATCTGCAAGCTTCTTTTCACTTTCTTGCTTTAATTCTTCTACAGAAACTAATGCTAGTGGAACATCTGAGTAGGTTACCGGAATGCTATATACATGAAATAATAATATATTGGCTTTAATGGCAACAGCCATATCCACTGCAAAATTTACAGCGTTAAGTGATACGGGTGAAAAATCTGTTGAAGCTATTATTGTTTTCATTTTTTTAGTTTTAATTAAAGTTAAAAGTGATTACTCCTTATTTAACTGATTTTAGTCAGCAAGTGGCTTGATTTCTAGAGTCTCCAAAAACTATTGTGTAAATCATTACAGGGACTGATTACCGTCATGTTAACCCGGATATATACCATTTAAATTTAAATGATAAAACTATAAACGCATGAAACAGAATATGGGAAACACTGACCGTATTGTCAGAATACTGGCAGCTATTGTAATAGCAGTCCTTTATTTTACGAACACCATTACAGGTACGCTTGGTTATGTGCTATTGGGCATTGCCAGCATTTTCTTACTAACAAGTCTGATAAATTTCTGCCCTTTGTATTCTTTGTTTGGAATGAACACCTGCCAGGTAAAGAAAAAAGCATAATTTTTTGATCAGGCTGAGAACGAGTATCAAAAAGTAAGGCCATGAAAGGGTTAGAAAATCCATCTTACCTGTTTATGTTAATTGCGTTTAATGTGCTGGCATTGATTTTTTTGCTGACAGCCGTTAAATGGCCACGTATAAGCAGGCTTTTGTTTTTTTTATTATTTAGCTGGGCATGTTGGATGAATTGGACCACATCGCAACGTTCTCCTGCTGATTACCTGCAGTATGCTAACCTGAGTTTAAGTAGCTGGTACAGTAATTTCATTAATGGTTGGTTTAGTAAACATATTCCATTGGTTGTTGGTTTTATTGCTACTTGCCAAGGATTGATAGCAATATCTATGTTGTTAAAAAGTTGGTGCTATAATATTGGATGTTTAGGAGGAATTATTTTCCTGCTTTCGATCGCACCGCTAGGAGTTGGCTCCGGCTTCCCCTGTACCATAACATTTGCAATAGCACTTTCAGTATTATATAAAAAAGGCAAATCGTATTGGTGGAAAACAGAAAATTGAATGGGCATTTACCAGTCTAAATAATTATATATGCAAGGTGTAATAATATATAAAGGAAAATACGGTGCTACCCAACAGTATTCAGAATGGCTGGGAGAGAAGTTGAATTTACCAGTTATACATGCAGCAAACATAAATGGGGAAGCGTTAAAAAAATATGACTTCCTTGTTATTGGAACCAGCGTTTATATTGGTAAGCTGCAAATGGAAAGTTGGCTCAGGAATAATCTTTCTTTTATAAAGCAGAAGAAAATATTTTTTTTCCAGGTAGCAGCCACTCCAGTTGAGCAAAAGAAAAAAAGACAAGCCTATAATACTGCAGGAATTCCTAACGAATTACAACCGAATTGCGACTATTATTTTTTTCCAGGAAAAATGATAATGAAAGATCTTACCTGGAAGGATAGGCTTATGCTGAAAATGGGGGCTATGCTTGCCAAGAGCCCTGCAGAAAAAAAGACCATGCTAACAGACTATGATAGTGTTGCTGCAATCCATATTAAAGAAATATTTGAAGCGGTAAGGAATCATACAAAAAACTAAGCCATCGCTGTTTATTAGATCTATTCCTTAATTTACTACGGCATATTGTCGTTCAGAGAATATCTTTTCACTTTCCCTACTATTTGCTATTTTGGATAAGAATAAACCAATCACCCGTATGCTGGATCAGGTACACATGACATCGTTGTTTGAAAATGCAACAGAAGGAATCATTCTCACAAACGGCCAAGGAAATATTGTTATGGCCAATCCTGCTGTAGAGAAGATGTTTGGCTATAATAGCGAAGAACTGATAGGCAATCCAATAGAAATATTAATACCTGACAAATTCCGGCCGCATCATCACCAACTAAGAGAAGGATTTTATAACAAACCATCAAACAGGTCAATGGGGCATGGCCGGGATTTACATGGAAGAAAAAGAGATGGCTCCGAGTTGCCGGTTGAAGTTAGTTTGAGTCATTATAAACGGGATGATGAATTATTTGTGATCGCTTTTATTGTGAATATTACCCAGCGAAAAGAAATTGAAATAAGTATGCTTAAACAGAAAGCAGAGTTAGAAAAGATCACCGACAAGATTCGCCAGCTAAATGCAGATCTTGAAATAAAAGTAGAAGAACGTACCTTGATCTTACGGGAGGCACTGCAAAAACTAGAGCAGTCACAACAAGAACTTAGCGAAGCGTTGGATAAAGAAAGACAATTGAATGAGATCAAAAGCAGGTTTGTCTCAATGGCATCCCATGAGTTTCGTACGCCCCTTACTACAGTGCTTTCCTCGGCAAGTCTTTTGTCTAAATATACAGCTGCCGAAGAACAGGAAAAAAGAGATAAGCATATACAACGGATAAAAAATTCTGTCAATAACCTGAATGATATACTGGAAGATTTCCTTTCTCTAGGAAAACTAAATGAAGGAAGAGTGGACAAAAAATTGGAAGAGGTGAATGTGAAAGATATACTAACGGAAACTGTGGATGAAATGAAAAACCAGTTAAAGAGCAATCAATATTTTGTAGTAAACTGCAATGAGAATTGCCATGCTATAACGGATAAAAAGCTTCTTCGAAATATATTGATTAACCTGATTAGTAATGCTATTAAATTTTCAGAGGAAGGGAAAATTATTACAATAGACGCCAAAACTGCAAATAACAGGATTACGATGGCGGTATCCGATGAAGGAATCGGAATCGGTAAAGATGATCAAGAGCACCTCTTTACCAGTTTTTTCAGAGCCGCCAATGCTGTGAATATACAGGGAACCGGTTTAGGTTTGCACATTGTAAAACGATATATAGATTTGTTGGGAGGTGAGCTAAAATTGGAAAGTGAAATAAATAAAGGAACAACCATTACTTTTAGTATTCCAATAAACGAATAGTATTATGAAATCAGTTTTAGTTATTGATGATAACCAGGATATTCGGGAAAACACAGCGGAAATTTTAGAATTAGCAGGCTATAAAACATTTACCGCCGAGAATGGGAAAAAAGGAGTGGAAACTGCACAGCGGGAAAAACCTGATGTGATTGTTTGCGATATTATGATGCCTGAACTGGACGGCTACGGGGTACTTCATCTTTTGCGTAAGAATACAGAAACACAGCATATCCCATTTGTTTTTCTTACGGCTAAAACTGAACGAAGTGATTTTCGCAAAGGAATGGAAATGGGTGCCGACGATTATATTACTAAACCCTTTGAAGATATTGAGCTTTTGAACGCCATCGAGATCCGGCTTAAGAAGGCAGATGTGTTGAATAATAAATATGCACCTTCTAAGCAAGGTATCAACCAATTTATTAAAGATGTAAAGAATGCAGGTCTGGTAAGTCAGCTATCCGAACAATATAATACAGACAATTATGCAAAAAAACAAGTGCTTTACCAAGAGGGCAAGCGACCAAGAGTATTGTTTTATTTAGTAAAAGGAAAAGTAAAAGCCGTTAAATCGCATGAAGATGGGAAAGAATATATTACGGATCTGTTTACTGATGGAGACTTTATAGGGTATACTGCTTTGATTGAAGATAAAAACTATGACGATTCTGCTATAATACTGGAGGAAGCAGAAATCTTACAGATTTTATGCAAATGATCTATGGCAATATGGACGTAGCAGCTAAGTTTATTCAAATTATTACCCAAAACGTAAAAGAGAAAGAAGACAGGTTACTAAGTCTTGCTTATAGTTCGCTTCGCAAAAGGGTGGCTAAAGCACTTGTTGATATACAATCAAAATTTAATGCGGAGAGTCCCGATAAACCTATTGAAATTTCAAGGGAAGATTTTGCACATTATGTTGGCACAGCGACCGAATCTTTAATACGGACACTCAGTGATTTTAAGGCTGAGAAATTAATAGAAATAAAAGAAGGAAAAATTTCTATTGTTAACCTGGAAAAATTAAAAAATCTTCTTTACTAAAAGTGATACCGGTGTTTTGATAAGCTGCCTTCTAAAGGCCGGCTATCCTTTACACTTCTTTTTAGTACTCCGAAGTAAGCTAAAATTTTAGCCCTTTTTTCATAGTTCAATACTCACACTAAATATTAATGATCGGCATCCCGGTTTAAATCATAATCGTCAACAACATTGCTCCCACCTTTGTCGGTAGACAATTCTCTGCCATGGTTGTTTTGCTGCAGTAAAGTCCAGTTGTCTGTCATGGTTGTTTCTAGCCAAAGATTACCCGATTTTCGGAATACCTGCACGGCTAGTTTGAACTTATCCTTAAATAATTTTTCGAGGTCACTAACTTTCATGTCCTCAGAAACTTCCACGGCTGCTTCCGGTATTGACAATTTACTATCCCCAATTTTTCTATTTGCTGGAATTATTTGGTTCACAGAAAAATCAGATCGGGAAAAAGACCGGTTATTAAAAAACTCCAACTTTAGAAAAGGAAATGCACTATTGAATTCCTTTTGAATATCACTGATAAGGCGGTTTGACGAAATATGTAAGTGCATAGAATTAATGTTAATAGACATATACAGTTACCTTTTCCTTGTTTTCACTGGTATTACCACGGGGGATGCGAATAATTAATTCTCCGTTGCTATAGTTAGCATGTGCAAGTACCACATCTGCATCTTCCGGCAAAGCAAATGCCCTCGTCCACTCCGTATAATTATATTCGCAACGGTCGCTTACACTACTGGCTTCTGTATTTTTTTCGGATTTTGCCGAAATAGAAATTACAGATTGCTCTATTTCGATATTAAAATCTTCCCGGTGCATTCCCGGAGAAGCAATTTCCAAAAGATATTCTGTTGCTGTTTCTATTATATTAACAGCAGGAATAGAAAGAGCTTCAGATGCACTAGTACACCTAGCATCCTCCTGCTTAAAGGGTAAAACTGGAGTTATCCCTTTTTTGATTTCTTTGTTTGTTGCTGATCCTGGATACATAATGATAATTTTATTTTACGAAAATAAAGCTGTGTTTACGCCTCAGGAATGATGTGCCGCAGAAGTTATTATGATTAATATCAGTTGGGGGGAAGTGAGGAAAATCAGTTGGTAGAATGCTGGTTGTCATAATCAGGGGGCGTTAACAGGCGTAGTTTTAGAATATGGAAGAAATAAAACCTCTAAAGAGAAGCTTGCAATTGCAACCACTAAGCCGGGAGCATCATGACGGTTTGTTATTTGTATGGAAAATAAGACAGGGACTTAATAACAAGACAGATTCTTATAAGCTCCGCCAATTTGTAGGCTGGTTTTGGGAAAACCACATGCGACCCCATTTTTTCCAGGAGGAAAAAATTTTGATGCCATATTTGCCTGATTTACATCCGCTGGCTGGTAAGCTAAAATCTGATCATAATGAAATCAGAGAACTGGTTATCTCCATCGACAGAGAAGTTGACCGATACGATTTAAAGGATTTGGCCAACTTGGTTGAAGCTCATATTCGGTGGGAAGAAAGAGAATTTTTTCAATTCCTGGAATCAACTCTTTCTTTAAAGGATTTGGAGGATGTTTCTGAGCAAATAAATAATCACCCTGTTACTTGCGAGGTAGATTGGACGGATGAGTTTTGGGTACAAGCTGGCAACGTTAAATAAGTTGTGAGGCGCAATAAAATTAATCGTTTATCTCAGGTAGCTTTACAGAAAATATTTCATACCTAATAGTTAGCTATGAAAGACAATTCCGATCTTCAAAAAGAGAAGCTCCGAATAATCAGAGCTTCTCTTTTTGCAATAGCTATTTAATTTATTTAATGCGTTATGCTCAGCGGATTCGTAGTTGAAAAGTACATCAACTTATCCATTTGTTTATTCGCCACATCATCAAGGTAAACAGCAAAAACAACCATTACTTTCTTTCCATTTACATCAGGAATCTGATCAAATGGAATAAAAATTTCAAGGTTTTTCTTTGTTCCTTTATTATAGCTCACTTTTGAGTTTGGCAATAAATTCATTTTAAGATAACCTGCTGCTGTCCCACCCCAATTGTAATAGGTATTATTTGTTCTGATATAATATCCGTCTTCATCAGCCAACCGGGCTACAAAATATACTTCTCCAAGTTTAGAATTTGTCTTCAAATCAAAAGTCGGTTGAATAACTATGCCATTGCGGGTTGTGCTTGTCACCACATTTAACTTACCAAAGTTTGAAATATCCACTTTAGGTACAACATGCACAGAGGTTTTTAGATTTTTGGGATATAATGCTGCAATAATAGCTTTATCTCCTGCAGAAAGTTCAAAGTTGTTTTTTACTGAATAACCATCTGTTGTTTCCCACGGCTGAATTGAGTAATGCATAATCGACTTTGGATCGTAAGTGGTGCCATTGGTATAAAACTGATTTGATACTTCGAATACATTAAAATCAACTTTTGCTTTATCCCAGCCCTGGGTTTCTTTATAATATTTATAAACAGAATCTGTTTTTTTCCAATTAACAGCTCCGGGGTAACTCTGCTCATGTAACAAACCTAACGCATGTCCCATTTCATGCATTACCACCCTGCGTAGTTCAGCATTATTCCATCTGTTAGGATCAGCTTTCATTTCAGCCATTAGCTGATTAAGATTGTATGGAGGCTGAATCCCCTTTCTTTTAAGACTAGCGATATAGTAATCAGCATCGGCAAAATACAAGGTATCAAAATTCATTGTTTGTGTGGTTTGCGATCTGAATTTAGCTTCAGTTCCCACTGCTGAGTTGTGGCCTAAGCCTTTTCCAAGCTTAATTCGAATATCTGTGTTCTTGGTAGTATCCGGCACAAACTTCAACGTAATGTTTGCATATTTCTGCCACTCCTTTGCGTTTTGCATTACCTTATCCCGAAGAACCTTACTTCCTCCGGGCATAAATTTAACCAGGAGCACTTTCCCATTCTCCCACGTATGATAATTATCCGACACGCCTCTTGGCTTTGTTGTATCTACTTCTGCAAACATGGCTTCACCAAGCATTGTAGTACAGTTGGGCTTTGGAAAATGCTGTGCCTGCACATTACTGCCTACATAAAACAAACCGATTGCTAAAATCATTAACTTTTTCATATTGTTCCTTTTAAATTATGCCCGAATATAATGCGCTTTCTTTACTTGGCTAATACCCGGCATACGGTATATGTAATTTTTTTGTAATTATTCCTGCCAACAGAGGGATAATGCAGCTAAAGCGTTGCAATTATTATGAAGAGATTTTTAATTGCTTGCTGAAAATTACTATTAACGGGTAAAGTCTTTCCAGAATGGCTCTTTTTCAACAAAGCGATCCAGTAATGTGGTCTGATTGGCTGCTCTTACCAAGTTGTGTCCGGGGTAATCTGCCCGGTAATATTTATCATTATTTAAATAATCTGTCAAAAAGCGAATGGCCTGCATATAAATCATAAACTTACCTGCATAAAAGAAATATTTTTTCTCGCTGGGGGTTAATTCCTCCTTCATCTCATCAAAATAGCCCTGTACAATTGATTTATAAAATTCTGCTCTCACTTCTATCTTGCTGCAATCCTTTTCCTCTTCTGTAACAGGACATAAATAAGTACGCATCATATCCCCTACATCACTAATAAAATAACCAGCCATTACTGTATCAAGGTCAATCACACATAAACCTTTTTCTTCTGCATTAAATAATACATTGCTGATTTTGGTATCATGATGCGTTACTCTCAATTTAAATTCCGGGTTCGTTTTTATATTATCAAATTCAATCACAATACCTGTATGTTTTTGAAGGGCTTTTAATAGGCTTTCGGCCTCAAAAATTCGTTCGGTGTTTCCATTTTTTTGTGCAGTTAAAAAATTCTGGTACCTCAGTGTCAAATCATGAAAAGAAGGAATGGTGGTTCTTAAACGACTCACGTCAAAATCTCCAAGCAGCCGTGTAAATCTTCCAAACTGTTTAGCAGCTTCGTATGCCTGTTCCGGAGATTTCACCACATTTTTGGAGTGTGATAATGTTACAAAAGGGAAAAGCCGAAAATAACCCTCTCCTTCCCTGTACATCATTTCATCGCCATTTTTTGTAACAACCGGAGCAACAAATTTATAGTCTGGATGAAATTGTTGCAGATATTTTGTAATTAAACTAATATTAGTGGCAATATCAAGTGGCTGTTTAAATACAGCACTATTAATCCGTTGAAGAATATAATCCCTTTCGGGTGTTATTACCTTCCAGGTATTATTAATTAGCCCGGTACCAAATGCTTCCACCTGGAATGAATTACCTGATAACCCATATTCAATTAAAACAGAGGACAGCATATACAAAAAATAATCGTCGTTCAATGCAAAAACTGGATTACGATACATACAA
>CAZXMP010000032.1:0-28376 GCA_964641575.1 uncultured Chitinophaga sp.
TGATATAGTAATACTGGTGTCTGCCATAATCATTTTAATATTCTTTGGTGGTGTTTCCAGTTCATACCCTTCAGGAAGCAAAAAATTTCCAAACATGAGGTAACTCTGGTTGTATCCAAAAAAAACATCTGATAAGCGACTGTCCGCAACAAATGGATTTTTTTCTAAACCAGAAAGCAGGTTAGATGAAAAATAAGTGTATTCGCCAGCCGAATTCAATGGTTGTGTAAATTTTATTTTCTGTATTAATGGTAGGCTGTCAGACTCAAGATTTTCAAACAATACCTCTTCAACGGTCATACCTTCATTAAGGCCTGTGATATATTTTTCTGTATACTTATCTTTTCCTTTTTTAACAGTGGGAAGTTTTTCCAATCGGGCATAATCCATACTGGTTATTGTTGCATCGCCCTTCATAGTGCCTGTTGAATCTATTTCTGCAATTACCTGAATAGTTGTTTTTGCCGCTAATTCATCACTCCACAAACTCCTCCATCCCCATTCAAAGGTTTCAATTTTTTCAATTAGCAAACCCTCAGTGGCCAAAATATCCGGAGGATAAAGATGAACCGGTATATCTTTTTCTGTAGCATCCAGCACATATACCTTTTTACCTATCTCTACAAAAGCCATTACTTTATCAAACTGGTTGAACCCCGGATACTCATAGGTGCCCGCATTGGCGGTATTTACAATGCCGTTTTGGTGACTACTTACCAAAAGTGGATGTGCATTAAGCCCCGCATCTTTAAGTAAGTTTACAAGTATGAGATTTATTTCACCTAGGGTTCCTTTTTTATCTTTCCAGGCGGCTTTTACACCATCGAGGGCCCAGATACCTTTGTATTCATTCCATTGCATATTATCCTGCACATATTCATATATGGTTTTCATTCTTTGATAAGGAGCTGTAACAGTCTTTAATTTTTCATCTAAATCTGCCGTACGGGGAATATTTTTTTTCACCTGTACTCCAAAATCTTCTTCTTCCATCAAATATTTAATTACCTGTACCCAGTTAGCAATTCTACTTTCACGGCGACCATTGATAGTAAATGCAATAACCCTTGTTTCAAGCCTGTCCCGATAAAAATCTTCATTTACAATAAAAGGCTCATCCCGAAACGCCGGCACATTTCTCATGGAATACTTCTTTACAGTTCGAACATCTTTGTCTTCAGAACTGCTGGTATATGAACCAGAACAATGCGGTATAACGCTAACTTCTATTTCCATAGGGAAGTCTGTAATAAAGCGGCTGTATTTAACAGGAATGGAACGTTGAAAATACCAGTCTATCAATCCTATTCCTTTATGTTTGAATTTATATTCTATAACAGAGCCTACTTTAACCTCAGGAAAAGTGAACACCTTTTCAGAAGATTTTTTATTTATTTTTTTATCGTAAATAAGTTTCTTTTCAACTTTTGATACGACTATGTTTCCGTTATTATCAAGGTTATGAGTTTGTGCTTCCAACCCGGTAATTTCCTGTGCGTTACCTTCACTTCTAAATGGAAGATGAACATTGGCCCAATCTAATCCCTTATCAGAAAGTATTTTAATTCGTACTGTTCTTCTTAATTCCATACCAAACCCGGGAATGTAACTTAGCTCCCCATCATCTAACAACACCAATGCTTCGGCTTTTTCATCAAATTCACATAGCTTCATTTCCAGCTCTGCCTTATCTACTTTGCCAAACACCGGAACTGGTACTTCTATAACTTTTACTTTATCGTCGTCTTTTTTCTTGCCTTTACCTTTTTGTGCAAACAAGGAAATGGTACATAGTAAAATGATACTAATAGCGAGGATTTTTTTCATGGGTGAGTTTACAATTTAAGATTTACAATGATGGCTTTCGGTGACACACAGTTGCTTAAATCATACCTTAGTAATTGTTTTACTTCTGGTAAGGAATATCTGGAAAAATAAGTAACATATTTTATTTAATCAACTTCTTAAAAATTTCGGAGCAAAAATGTGATATAAAACAACTACAAACAATTGCTTTCAAGCGAATTAAAAAAAAGGTAACACTCTGTAACGGTTATTCGCTTTTTTCTAATTCTTCAATAGTTTTCTTTGCACTGGCT
The DNA here is from genome assembly GCA_964641575.1 of uncultured Chitinophaga sp. Lineage (GTDB taxonomy): Bacteria > Bacteroidota > Bacteroidia > Chitinophagales > Chitinophagaceae > JJ008. The sequence continues at coordinate 2,100 of CAZXMP010000032.1, forward strand.
AGTCGTATTTGCTTATTCTTCTCTACTAGTTTATGCGTAGCCCATTTTTCTAATTTATGATGCAGCGGAACTAACAAAGCTGCGATACAAACCAATGCCAGCAACATCAATACAGGTGAATGGTGGGTGATGCGTTCTAAAAAAGGATGGAGCAGTAAATTTAAAAATTCAAATACGAGTAATAATGCAACTACTCCGAGAAACTGAATCAGTTTTGTATTGGTGATGTGGCGGCGGCTGAGTAATAAGAACGTAATGATAAAGCTGATAATGCCAAGTGCCAATAATGCGTATTGAATGTTTTGCTTTCGTTGCTGTTCTACTTTTATTTTTTCTGCCGCTGCTTCCTGTTGCCGCAGATCTTCTTCAAATGTCATTAATTGTATTTGCTGATTGGCCTTACTGCTGTTTAATGAATCCGCAGCCGTTTTATACACTTTTGCGTACTTCAAAGTGCTGTCGCAATTTGTTTTTTCATAAATATCAGTAAGTAATTGTGCTGATTTACTGCTCAGGTAAAAGAAGGAAGTATTGTTAACCACTGCAATTGCCTTTTTTGCATAGAATAGACTGGAATCGGTCTGTTTAAATCGATGATAATGATCTGCCAAACCTGTGTAAACCAAATTGAGATACCTGATATTAGATGTACCAAGGCTTTGATTTATTGCCATATTAAAATAACTAACAGCAAGCGGGGCATTGCCCATTTTACTTTGTACGCCACCAAGGTTTGTAAATAGAAAAGAGAGGTTAGTAGTAACTTTTAAACGAACAGCATTTTCATAACACCTCTGTGAATACATCAACGAGGAGTCTAAATTATTGATAGCAAGATATACAGCTCCCAAATTTAAAGGTCCCCAACCTTTTATTTTTTCATTTTTCCCTTTATCTGCATGTGCTGTTGCTGACAGGTACAAGCTAATAGCCTTATCATATTCCTGCCTGTCTCTATAAATATGTGCCGTTTGATTTTCGGCAAAAGCCAAAATAGATAAGTTGCTGCTTTTTTCTGCAGCAGCAATGCCTTTATGGTGATAATCCAACGCTTTAATATTGTTTCCCAGCAGCCGGTACCCCTGACCTAAAAAAGAATAAGCAACCGATAGTTCAATGTTACTATTTTCTTTTTTTAACTGGTTCAATAGTTTTAATCCTGTTTCAATAGCCCATTCGGGGTTGTTATTAATTTCGGCAGTTACAAGACTTACGAGTAAGTCAACTTTTTTGTCTTCATCTTTTTCTATAGCAACTTTTTGCAGTATGGAATCGACATTTGGCTTTTGCGCATAAGTTGTTTGCATACATGCAATAAAACAAAAGAGGATCAATTTTTTTTTCATAAGTCAGTTTAATTCATTTTCTTTTTCGGTTGCTGCTGTGTGCTGCAGTGAATGCCGCCGCCGCTCCAGTTTTGCATGATGGCATCAATAAATACGATCTTTCTTCCGGGAAATTTTTCTTGAAAAATCTTTTGCACCTGCTTTTCCTTTTCTTGGGAGGAGCCATAGGCCGTGTAAGTGGGTAAGAGTACTGTTCCATTTGTTACGAGATAATTCATATAACTGCCGGCTGGCACCCGAAAAATACTATCGCCGGCTTTTGGTGCTTCTGCCGGAACAAAACTTTTCATATCAACATCAAAAGTTACTTCAAGGGAGTCAATTTTTTCTCTTGCTTTTACTTTTTTTGTAATCAAATCAGGTAAGGGAACTTTGATAATGGTAAATGATTTACCATCCTGGTCTTTTGCATTTTTAAGAATGTTGTAATTCTCATTCATACGTTCATAATTCATTTGATTGACAGGGTTGATGTCCTTTTCTTTTTCATCCACCCATGCCAGCAAGATGGTATTTGGATTGGCAAAACGAACGAACTCATCTGTATGTCCGCCGGTGCCACCTCCGTAATAATTGGCAGTGATGCGGCGAAAGAAATGGTGCGGATCATCGGCCAATCCTTTCTTTACCCAAATGATATTGTTAACACCCAGCACTCGTTTGAATTCTGTTTCGATATACTCTTTTTTCATCTCAGGGTTTCGTTGAAACACCGTTGCTTCACATAAGATCAATGTCCCCTTTCCGTTTACTTCAATGGCACCGCCTTCATGCTTAACATCTGTTTTTACAATGGTAGCGCCTTCTGCCACCGCCATCTGACTGTCAACCGTTGCTGTTTTCATCCGGAATTCATTTCGCAGATTCCAATAATGATTGACGCTGTCTTTGTTGCCATTATATTTTATTGCTAAAAAACCGGGGTAGCCATAACTGTTCCATGCAAAATCGGCCACACCCAGTTCGCCTTTTCCATTCACTAAAAACGCAGCACCATTATCTCTTATCCAATAACGATCACCCGGCATGATATAACTTTTATACATCGTTGAATCAATGCCCTGTGACGACAGGTAAGCTTTTGCTTTTTGCCGTAGGGTATCATTGTCAAAAGCGATCTTCACGGTAACAGTTGGTGCTAATGCCTTGATGATATGGACAACAGCAGGGTAATATCCACGCAGACTATCTTTTTCCCATCCCAGCCAAACAGCATCATGTGGTTCCCACTCTGCAGGCATATAGAATGTTTCGGCAGAACGTTTATACTTTTTTTCGTTGCAGGCAAACAGTATGAGTGCTGCAAATAACAAGGAGATAAGTTTTTTCATATTAATTGTAGTTTCATTTTAATTAAATCCTACTTTTCCTTTTACTGAGTCGAATAATTTCTTTGAATTATAACCAACGCCATTTTTAAAAACAAACTGCACTTTACGAATATCATTGATATTTTTTGACGGGTCGCCATCTATAATGAGAAGGTCGGCTGATTTGCCCGGCTCAATGGTTCCTATTGTTTTATCAAAACCTAAGGCAATACTTCCATTCAATGTTGCAATTTTTATTGCTTCCAGCGCTGTAAAGCCATCTGCTTCTACCAATAATTCTATTGCCCGCCAATTACCATAACCGGCTAACGTTCCACCATTACCTGTTGGGTCGGTGCCAACGGAAAGTAAGCCACCCATATCATAAAATAGTTTTTCCATTTTAGCAGTATTGGCAAATGCTTTATCATATACCGTTGGACCTTTGGCTGATTTGGTTGTAGCAAGTCTTTGTAAATAAAAATCCCTGGTATCTGACGACATCGCATTGAGTGCCTCTTGATTGGGTTGTGGTTGAGTGGTGGTACCTCCTTCAAACACTGCTAATGATGATGTGATACTTATTTTTTTATCAATCAAAAATTGAATGAATTGTTTTACACTGTCACTACGAATATCCAATTCGCTCAAAGCTTTGTATGAACTACCAGTTGCAGGCGGTTCATTTTCTTTTTTTCCAGCGGCAAAATCTGTACTGGCCATAAACCCATGTTCTAAATTATCCATACCTAATGAAGCCGCTTCTTTGTAAGTAACAACATCCAAATGACCAGTTATTTTTAATTTTCTTTTATGTGCTGCGTCAATAGCTGCTTTTAGCGTTGGTTTATCTACACCCATGTATGCTTTAAAAGAAGTGAAGCCCTGGTCGGCCCAATAGTTTACAAAGGCTGCCGCATCCGCTGGTGTTTTATTTTCATTCATTTGCGGAAACCGGGTTGACTTTCCTTCTATATAAGGAGCAGTTAATTCCATCTTTGGGCCAGGAGTTAAACCAAGATCAATATCTTTTTTTATCCGCAGATCCGAATAAGGTTCAATACTGCCACAGGTTCTTATTGTAGTGACGCCTGCAGCAAGGTATAGCCTCGGAAAAGTAAATGGTAATTGTCTTATATGAATGTAACGGGGTTCTATGGAATGAGCCGATATGTACATATGCTCATGCAGCATGACTAAACCCGGCATAATAGCTTTTCCATTCAGATCAATGATGTTGGCACCCGGCGGTGTAACAGCTTTTGCATCATCACCCACCCAATCAATTTTACCATTGCTGATGATAACTGTTTGATAGGGTTTTGCGGCATTGCCTTTACCATCGATCAACAAACCATTTTTAAAAACCGTAACCGGGTCGTTGTACTCAATATATTTTTTTGTTTCATCGCTGAATTTTATTTGCGAAAAAGCAGGTGCTGTAAAAAAGTAGCTGACGATAAAAAGGAGTACTATTTTTTGCATGGCAGTGAGTTGAGTGTTTGGTGAAATCTATTGCGGTTGATTTTTAACTTCGTTTAATAAGTGTTGAATGCAGGTGTTTTACTTTCCACTGTCTTTTTTCTTTCACTAAAACTACCGTTTCCAGCCATTGTGCTGTTGTTTGTTTGCCATCTTTTATTATGATTGACTGAAGACGATAAATAACCCAGGCTGTAGTCTTATCTACGGTGGTAGTAATAAACTCAAAACTATTGGTTCGCTTAAAGTCTGCTGACTTATTCTGTATAATGGCTTTCAGAATAAGAGTGTCCATATTCCATACCTGTCCATATTCGTACAAGGTGATATCTGCTGTGCTATGGACTTTCAGGCCGACTGAATCACGGTTGGATAATGCGTCAAATAGTTTTATGACTGCTTGCTTTACTGCCTCATGCTTTCCTGTTGATTGGCCATCCTGTATCGGCGATACAAGTTGTGCATATAATTGCCCGGTCAATACAATTGCAATCAAAAGCAGTATTGTTTTCATTTTTTTAAATTGATTTGTTCATTAAAAAATAGTGGAAGCACTGAATGATCTATCCTATTTTTTACCAGCTTCAAGGTCTTCCAGTTTTTTCCTCGACCCTTCATTTTCCTTAATTGCTAAGGCTTTTTTCAATTGAATAATGGCATTTACCTTATCACCTATGGCTATAAAATAATCGGAATAAGCGTTATACACAGTAAAACTTTCAGGATAATTCTGCACATTGAGTTTGAAAAGACTTTCAGCTGTTTTATATAATTTTCTACCTAAAAAATCATAGCCAATATAATTGACTTCCATTTCATCAGGCAGTATTGAATAACTCATTTTTTTAGATAGATTGGCAAAATGATTCTGGTACTTCGTAGCCAAAGCACCAGTTGAATCCATATAATCCTTCATGCCGAATTTTAACGGAAAAAAATCGAAGAAGAAGCGTAACGCATCGTATTCGGTAATAAGCGGGGCAGAGCCATGTGTATCATCAGGATAGTATTTGCCGCTATACTTTAATCCATTCTGCTTGTTTTTCTCGAAAGCGGCTTGTAATTTCAAAATAGAACGGATATGTTGCGTCCCGATAGCAGTATCATTCACTACCTTTTTTATATCCATACCTTCCTCCATTGTATTGGCAATGCCCAAATACAATGATTTGCCATCAAATTTCTTTTCTGACAAAAGCTGTTGCGTTTGTTTCAAGAGTTTTTCCTTATCCCACCACATACTTGGGTCAATGCAGATGTATGAATTGAACAAATCAGTGTGATGCGTAAAAGTTTGCATCACTGCCAGGCCACCAAATGAATGGCCAATGAGTATTTTATAAGGTGCAGTAGGATATTTGGCTTCGATATGCGGCATCAATTCCTTCTCCATAAAAGCAATAAAGTTTTCGCCGCCACCCGATGTTTTAGCGGAAACACTGTCCATAAAAGGAGGATCGGCATCAATATGACTTGGCGTTAAATCTCTCGTTCGGTCGGTGTTTGGTATGCCCACCACAATCATTTTGGGACACATCGTATTGCCGTTGATACTGCTTAATTGTTGCATCATACCTACGACAGATGAAAAATGTCCGTCACCATCTAAAAGATATACAACGGGGTACTTTTGGTTAGCACCGTCAGGCACATGTACCCAAATCTTCCTTTGTTCACCCAATATTTTTGATTGGATACTGTCTGTTTTACCAATCACTATGTTTTGCATATCTTCTTTCCCTTGTGCAAAAACAAGGTTTGCCAAAAGGCAAAAAGCGAGAAATAAGATTGTTTTTTTCATTTTATAAGTTTGAGAGAGTATGATTGTATTAATTTTTATTGGTTTTACCTTCTATCCACCTGTTGATTTTTGTTTCTAAAATAATCAGTGGCAAACAACCATCTTTCAACACTTCATCATGAAATTCTTTAATATCAAACTTATTCCCCAATTTCTTTTTTGCTCTTTCACGCAGTTCTATAATTTTTAACTCACCTATTTTATAACTTACGGCCTGTCCTGCTGTAACCATATAACGTTCTATTCGTTGTTCCGCTTCAATAGCTGATACGGGTTGGTTCTCCAACACATAAGCGATGGCTTTTTCACGGCTCCAACCTTTGTAATGGATGCCTGCATCTACCACTAAGCGAACAGCCCGTTCAATTTCACCATTCAATCTGCCCAGGTATTGATAGGGGTCGGTGTACATTCCTAATTCATTCCCTAAGCTTTCTGCATACAATGCCCAGCCTTCACCAAAAGCACTTGTGAAATAAGCTTTTCGAAATTCCGGAATAGCTGCTTCCTGTTGAATAGCTACCTGGTAGTGATGCCCGGGAATAGCTTCGTGTATAAATAGATCTTCCATCGAAAAATAATTGTATTGAGCCGGGTCATGAATTACTTCATAAAAAATACCGGGCCGTTTTCCATCTCTTGATGCTGGCATGTATTGCGCATTGGCACCGGCAGCCCGAAACTTTTCAGTAGCCCGTACTTCAAACTTTGCTTTTGGTTTTAAATTGAAAAGACGGTCAAGCTGCGGCGACATTCTATCCAAAAAACTTCTGTATCTGTCTAATACTTCCTCTTCGGTTTTAAATGGAAAGAATTTTGGGTCGGTTTTTACATATTCAAAAAAGGATTTTAAATCGCCTTTAAAACCAACTTGTGTTTTTACAGAATCCATTTCTTTGCGAATTCGGGCAACCTCACTAAGTCCTAAATTGAAAATTTGTTCGGCAGTAATGTTTGTGGTTGTGTAAAATTTTAACCACAACTCATATTCTTTCTTGCCCTTAGCATTATTTAAAAGCCCTGATGTTGTTCTTGCTTTTGGGAGATACTCCGTAACAATATAGTCATGCAGTTTTTTATACGCCGGTTTAATGATCGTTTCAATGGCTGCCGTATAATCTTTCTTTAATTGAACCGCAGTAGTATTATCTAAGTTGGTTGGTAGTTTTAGTAAAGGTTTATAAAAAACATTCGCTTCTAGCGCACCTTCAAACAATGGTTTTAATTGTGCCGGTACTTTTTGCATTGCTGCCTTTGGGTTGGTATTATTTAAGGCAACACCCTTTTTCATATTTGCAATGGCCTGATCAACCCATTGCTGAAAGCCTTTCATACGGCTGATAAAATCCCGATAATCTTTTTCGGTAGTAAAAGGAACAAAACCAGCTCCCGAACCTAATGTTGCAAACTTGGTTGAAAAACTAAATACGAATTGATCAACAGGTCTGTAAAACCCCAACGAATTGTTTAGTCTTTCGTTTTCTGATTTTAGTTTGTACGTAAGCACATCAATACTTAATAACTCAGATGCTGTTAAGCCTGTTTTGTTGATGACAGCTAATTGACTGAGATATTTTTGATTGAGTGCTTTTGCCTTTTTTATATACTCCTGGCTGATAGGAATTTCAAGTTGGCTATTGTAATCGTTGATACCTGCCTGTGTGGCTTCCAAAGGATTTAAAGCATAGTATTCTTTTGAGTACTGCTGAAGTAAGTGTTCAAGTTGAATCGGTTGATTTGCTTTTTGTGCCAAAAGCTGAAAAGAAAAAATATTTATCAATGCGATAAACAGGAGTGTTATTTGTCTTGATTTCATTTGTCTTTTATTGAATAGTTTACGTTAGTGTTATTAAAAGCAATTTTTTTAACCCCATCGGGGTGAAGATGTCAGTAGAAAATGTCAAACAAAAGAAACGTAGCACCAGAGGTGCGGCATGTTTCAAAATTGTTGCTTGTTAACATGTCGCCCCTCCGGGGCTTTCGCTTAGATTCTTTCGTTTTCTACTGACATCACGCCTCTCTGAAGCTATTTAATTGATCATAACAACACAACAGCTTAGTAGTTATTAATTTTAGAAACGAGTTATTTTTTAAACTTCCCATACACCGCCTGCCCCGGAAAAACATTGTTTACTGTTTTACCATTCTTCAACACAAAACTCCCATTCACCATTACATATTCTATACCTGCTGAAAATTCCAGGCCTTTTTCAAATGTTGCTTTATCAATAACAGTGTTGGGATTGAAAATAGTAATATCAGCATCGGAACCCACCTGTATTCTTCCTTTGAATCGCATGGATGGTGCAATGTTTTCTAAACGCTTTGCAGGAAGCGAAGTCATTTTTTCAAGAGCAGTCATTAAGTCAATCACTTTATCTTCTCTTACATATTTGCCCAATACTCTTGAAAATGTTCCGGCGGTGCGTGGATGAGCCAGTTTTGCATACGTCATTCCATCCGAAGCTATCATAACACCAGGAGCAGCAATACCTGTTTTAATCCATTCGGGTTTCATTACATGAAGAATCACAACGCCGCCTGTTTTACGATAGGCATCAAATGTTTCTTTCGTTAACCGTTCGCCTGTTGCCACCCATTGCAAATCACCATAGCTAATGCCTAACCGTTGTTGCCAGCCTTCATCAAACATGGCACTTTGCAAGCCGGTAGAACCAGCCGTGTAAGGATACAACTCAGTACTGATGTCAAAACCTTTTTTGTTTGCTGCATTTACCATCTCCAGCGACAGTCCAATATTTCCCAGCGACATACTGTTGATATGAACAATGTGTAGTGGTGCATCAGTAAGTACCGCATCGGCTATTGCTTCTTGTATTGAAATTATATCCGGCTGTCTTACATGCGAAAACACCAATGCCTGTAACTCACCTGCCAGTTTATACACTTGGAACATTTCATTGGGATTTGATTTGGGCAAATAGCCAATGGGTGCACCAATGCCGATGCCTCCTTCAGCCAATGATGCTTTAATGTTTACCAATGTTTGATTCATTGCATCGGGAGTAATCGTTTCATTAGCGGCTCGTAAAATGCTGTTGGTCATTGCTCCAATATTTGCTTCTCCCTTCAGCGTCATTTGCAATAAACTATCAACAGCGTTCTGGTATTTACCAATTGCTTTAAAGCGTTCAAACGGCCAGTTTACACTGGCACCGTAATTAATAAGTGCTTTTCCTTTTCTGGATTCATACCATTTCCCTAAGTGTTCAATTCCCCATTCCAATTCCAGAGCAGTTGTTACTCCATCATGCAATTGATACTCCTGTTCTACATTACTGCGGCCGTGTATATGCAGATCAATAAAACCGGGAGCTACAACTAATCCGCTTACATCAATGACTTGTTTTCCCTGCAATTGTTCACTACTGATCTGTGCAATGCGGTTGTTGAGGATGCCAATATTTCTGATAGCATCCAGTTTTGTTTCGGGATCGATTACACGGCCGCCTTTGAGCGCCACATCATAAATAACGTTTGATTGGGTAAAAGCTGTAAGTGACAGTGCGATACAAATTGCAGTGAATATTTTTTTCATCTTGCTATTTTTTACTATTTAATGAGTCTTTATTTGTCTAAGCGATTTTGGTATAGGTTCTTCAAATTCTCCCGGCATTATTTTTCAAATAATTTTGCTCCAACATTTCCACTTGCTCCAAATGTTTTTTCACTTTAATAAACTTTAGTAACAGCATAGCTAATATGACGATGGAAGAAAACACAACAAAAATTGTTTGCCAGCCGAAATGATTACGAAGCAGTCCCAAAAATGCTGCCCCCGCTGCCAATGCACCATTAAAAACCGTCATGCAAAAGGTGAACTGCATGGCAGAAATTCGTTTCCAGCATAGTTGCATAGCTAATGCCAGCACACCAATATTGAGCAATACGATACATATATTGATGCAGGCAATAAAGCCGATGACAAATGATTTGTCTTGCCAAAAAGCATTTGAAAACGCCATAGTGCCGACAAGTATGGCTGTTACTAAAAGTATGGTCTGTAACATGCGAACGATACCAAACCGGTAAATAATAATTCCTCCTGTAACCATGCCAACAAGTCCTCCAATCAGGTAGGTAGTGGAGTATGTTTTGGAATAAAAAATATTATCCCACCCAAGACTTTTAATGGTAAAAATGGGAAGCAATGTTCTCATGTAATGGATGCACATCATTATCATAAAAGTGATGATCACCAGTAGCCAGATATTCCGTAACAAAAGCACTTGTTTGAACGATTTGAATAGTTTACCCCAGCTATCAATGGCCAATAGTGCTGCGTCAGGAGAAGTGGCACCGGCACTCCAGGGCAAAAGTCTTTCACCTCGTCTTTCTCTTAATACTAATGGAACCACCATAAAAAACAGAATGGAAACCGCCATTATTGAAATGGCAAATGCAAACCCGTAGCTGTTAATGAGCCAACTACCTATGCCCAACGATAATGAAGTGCCCACAATTTTAGAACCCCACATTAAACTGTTGGCTTTGCCTTGTTGTTCAAGCGGCACAATATCGATCACCAAACTATCGGTAGCAATATCCTGGAACATGATAAAAATGTGAACACTTACTGCCACCGTGGTAAGCAATGCAATATTGTTCAACGGGTCGGGCACAAAGGATAGAGCCAGCAAGCTGCACATAATACCAAACTGTCCAAACAACATCCAGGGTCTTCTTCGCCCCATGGGCAAAAAAGTATATCGTTCCATAAAAGGGGCCAATAAAATTTTAAGACTGAACGGAATCATGATAACAGCACTGTAACCGGCAATTTCTCCGGCACTCTTACCATTCATCGCCATCCAGGCAGGTATGGCGAACATGGTGATGCCTTCCGGAATACCTTGCGAAAAATACAAAACAATAAAAGTGGCATAACGCAAAACAGGATGTTCTGACAGAGGAGGCAGCGCATTTAGCTTTTTGGATGAAACAGTTTCTGTTGAATTCATTTGTTTTGGTTTAATGAAATGCAGCGTTTAAAAATGTTGCAAATACATCTTTGATTTAATGTTCTGCTTTTTTTACACAAACCTTTACTATCCAATCAAGCGGTGAATGTTATTTTATTTCAATCAGTACCATATTAATTGTTGTATCTACCAATGCAGAAAAATAAAATGCAGTTCCTGGCTTTATGTATACATATTTTCCTTCCTTCAATATTGAAAGTGCTTTACCTTTTTTGTTATGAAGTTTTACATCGCTGCCTGCTACCAGTTGTGCTATCATCGGCCCCCGGCCATTAATGATTTGATTACTGAATGCTCCTGCTGTTAACCGGTAAGCGATTAGTTTTTCATTTTCAAACAATACACTAAAAAGTAGTGGTTGTAATTTTCTTGCTGGCTTGTATGCTGAAAGTAGCTCAACATCGGTTACATGAAAAGGGACAGTGTCACAATTACTTACCCGGTGCACCAGCGTATCATTTACAAATGACCTGTACCAGGCAGTGCCTTCTGTATTTGTAGCTGTCACCCATTTCTTCCCTTTTATTTGTGAGCATACAACATTAGTTGTAAAATGCAGAAACACAGAAGGTGTTGAATGAATATGAAACAAGCTGGTATCACCAGAAGGGATGTTTACATCCAGAAGCCGGACATATTTATTTTCCAATGCATTGTTGTGCCGTGGTTCTTTGCTTACCTGCACCTGGGCGGTGAGTACAAATGAGCAACAAAGTATTATTGTTAAAAATAAAGCTCGTTTATTTTTCATTTCAATTTTTTACAAATAACTCAACCACCATTTTTCTTTATGACTGGTTTTATATTGATCATATCGTTTACATAAAGGATATAATGCAATAACTACCGCCAGCCAAACTCCATACACGACCCACAGGTTATATCCTTCGCCGGGAGCTACGAATAAGAAGGGAAATTTCTCTCCTACATTTTGTGCATCTTCCAACGTATGGCCACGGGCAAAAAAACAAATGGCTGCCAGCAAGTGAATAAGATAGATATGAAGGATATAATAGAAGAAAGCAGTTCTGCCAAACACCACCATCGCATTGGTAAAACCGTTTTTAATTTTCTCCATATAAGCCAGGAGTAATAACGCCGGGCCAATGGTGATGCAGAGATATAATAAAGAAGGGGGATACTTATCTACATTAATAAAAGATAGAAAAGTATAGAAACCGTTTTTCTGTGTGGTCCAGTCTACCGGATCACCATATACATTTGTGAAACGAAGGGCCATAAAAAATGCAATCAATCCCAATCCGATACGGGTCAGTATCTTTCTTCGTTGTTCTGATGAAAATGCAGGAGTGAACAATGCACCGGCACAATAGCCAAGCATCATCACACCTGTCCATGCGGGAAAAGGATACACCAGAAAGGCGAAGCGATTGGGTGAAAATTCATAAGGTCTAAATACACCGTGATGCAACAGATCCCAGGCAAAGCTGGCTTGAAAACCCGGAGCCGCTTCCGGAATGTCTAATAAGTTATGACCGGCGACAATAATAACCCCGAGTATAAATATAACTTTATAAGGAAGCCTGATCAGCATCATCAATCCGAGCAATACCATACTGATACCGATGGCCCAGATAACCTGAAAAGCAATCAAATTATAGAAAGGATTGAATGTCCAGGCAAAAGTGATGATCACCCATTCAGCAATTATTAACCACAAGCCCCGCTTCAATAAAAAGATGCCGAGTTCTTTTTTTGTTTTGCGTAAACTCTGTAAGTAAATAGAAGTGCCCGATAAAAAAACAAAGATGGGAGCACAGAAATGAGTGATCCAACGGGTAAAAAATAATGCAGGGTTGGTGGTGGCGAGGTTCAACGGATCATCTACATTGGCACCAATATGAAAATAATCTCGTACATGATCTAACGCCATTATCACCATAGCGATTCCACGAATGATATCAATGGATTCGATTCGTTTTTGGTTGCCCGCCCGGATGACCGGGTCGGACGGGGTAAGGTTTGGTTGCATGAGGTGGTTTTGGTTGCGAACGATTTTTTATTCCAGGTGATATTTATTTTTCAAATAAGCCATCAGTTCTTCCGCTCCCTTTTTCAAGTCTTCGAGTATCAATAACTTTGACCTCCTTGAGCCATTCATCTGTAAGGTATGAAATCCCAGCTCTTTAAGCAGTTCCGCATCATATGTTCTGAGAACAGGATTATCCGTGCTTCTCAGAATTATTCCTTTATCCGTTTCCTGTTTTCTTAATATGCCCGGGTCAAGAATTTTTGCTGCAATGATTTTATAATTATCAAACTCCTGGTTATAGTTTCCTTCCAGTAACCGCAAAAGAGAAAACTGGTTATAATAATCCATTATTTTATTAGAAGCCTCCGGGTAGCGGATCAAACGGAATCCTCCCGAAAATTTCAACTGATCAAAAGTCCGGCTATTGTTGGCAAAGGGAATGTATCTCGGTCCCATCCTGGCCACATAATACAACTGGTCGCCATTTTGTTTTGCCAGGGCAGGGTTATTTAGTAAGTCCATTAAGGTATCAAGACTTGCTACGCCAACCTGTTCTGCTTCTGTCATAGCAGCCAGGATCTTTTCGTCATCCTGTAAATCGGCCAGCAATGAATTGATAAACTGTTTCTCTCTGTCTTTTTCAATTTTATGCTCCAGTTGGTATTCTGCTAAAAATCCGCAGAACACAGCGAGAAATAACATTAAAAACTCCCAGAAATAATGAGTCCATTTTTTTCGGGCGGTGTGTGCATGGTGATGTACTTCCATAGATAACTTATTTCAGTCTGTATTTATTTTTTAAAATGGCAAGCAGTTCTTCCCCCTTTTTTAATGTTTCAGCTTTCCGGTCCCACAAATTCTTATTATTGTTCGATCTGATTTGGCAGATATTGGCATATTGAATAAAATCCTTTTTATCCTCACTCAGGAAGGGCATTGTTTTTTGTTTGAACGAATCGATCTTCTCAGCGGATAGATCCAGGTTCATTACCTCATCAAGAAAATAAGCGTTGAATACTTTATCCCGGGCACTCAGGAGAAGCGCATACACCGGATCCTGGAAGGTTAATTGGGTCTGCAGAACCCGGCATGCCTGGTCATACCGGGCAATGGCATCAGCAACACTTCGGTTCTTAAAATAGCGGAGACCACCTGAATTTTTTAATTGATGTAATGTGGCATCCTGGAAGGCTATCTGCAAGTAACGGGTGCCGAACCGGCCATAGTAATACCAGGTTCCGGCAGGCAGCGATTGCAGCGGCTGGTTCTGAACCATATTGCGGAAAGTGTCGATTTTGCGGGTGACAAAATCGTTGATCCGCATGGATTCCTTTAAATTGACCGTATCGATTTTCAGGTCTTCGTACAATGAACTGGCATATTGTTTTTCTCTGTCTTTCTCTATTTTATGCTCCAATTGATACTCTGCCAAAAATCCGCAGAACACAGCAAGGAATAACATAAGAAACTCCCAGAAATAATGGGTCCATTTTTTTCGGGCGGTGTGGGTGTGTGCATGTACTTCCATAAAAGCTATTTAATATTATATTCCTTTTTTAAAAAAAGTATAATTCCAATTGCCTTTTCTTTTAACCGGAGAAGGCGGACAACATTTAGTCTGTCACTGCCTTTTAGCTGATGAACAGCATAAATAAAATCGAGAATAAATTCTTTGGTTCTGTTTCGAAGTGCCGGTTTGCCTGCAGGGGGAGATATTTTTTCCCCTTCAACCATCGTTTCAAGAATATTCGGATCCAAAAGCTTGCCGGTCAGGGTTCTGATCTCAGCAATTTCACCTTCTTGCCTTGTTTATGTCAGCAATATTCTGTCAGTGGCCTGATCGTATGCCATGATGCTATCGGATACTTGTTGATTTTTTATAAGCCGGAGACCGCCTGAGTTTATCAGTTGCTTTATCGTTCCGTCAGCTGGCATGAAAATAGGAGCCCTGGTTAACTGGCGGCCAAAAAAATAAATTCTCGTCCCGTATTGATCGGGATCAGGTGAATTCAGATACCAGATGAGTGAATCATACTCTTTTATTTTTTGTTCCTTGCTGTTCAGATAGCGGGTAATAAATACTGTATCAGATTTAAGGTCTTCAATAAATGACCGGATATATTTTTTCTCCCGGTCTTTTTCAATTTTATGCTCCAACTGGTACTCTGCTAAAAACCCGCAGAACACAGCGAGGAATAACATTAAAAATTCCCAAAAATAATGGGTCCATTTTTTTCGGGCGGTGTGTGCATGGTGGTGTACTTCCATAATTAATTTAATTTGAGATTATATTTTTTCGCTAAAAAATTAATTAGCCCGATTGCTCTCTTTTGCTCTTTTTTTACGGATGCTTCTGTAAAAAGCAGAATGGAAATAAGGTAATGATTTCTTACAATAAATTCGTTTAGTACCGCCTTATCTGAAGTAATCAACAATGGATTTCCGGAAGGCGGTTTCAATTTAAAATCTGCTATATCCATTTTGAAATCTTCTATGTCCATCATGTTTTGAAAAACCCCGCCATCAAATACTTTTCCTTCAAATTCTACCTTTGCCCTGAATCGTTCTTCCAGCAAATCGTTGTTCCGTTCAATATTTCTTGCTTGGAAATAATAATTACTAATACTGTCAATAATGGCCTGATTGCGGATCAGTCTTAGGTTACCGGAAGTCCGCATCTGATCAAAAGCTGTATAATTAATTTTAACAGCCCCAATTAACGGGTTGCTTAATCGCACCAGGGAATATAATTTTTGGTTGGTTTGCTCATTACTGTTATAGTTTTTCAGCAAATGGATGACTGAATCAAAAGCCCGGATCGTTTGTCTGTTTTTATTCAGGGAATTACTAAAACTTGCGGTGTCGGACATCAGATCAGCAACTAAAGATTGTATATATTTTTTTTCACGAATGCCTTCAACATAATGCTCCCGCTGGTTTTCTACAAAAAACCCAAGTGTTACAGCAAGGAACAGCATTAAAAACTCCCAAAAATAATGTGTCCATTTTTTCCGGGCAGTGTGTGAGTGGTGGTGTACTTCCATAAATAATTATTTCAGGTGATAGTCTTTTATTACCAATGCCAGTGTTTCTTTGGCCTGGTTCCTTTCTAACATATTATCTCTCATTGCTGCCATATAAAGAGTTTTTACCTGGGTAATGTGTTTTAAAAAAATCTTTTTGTCGGCTTCGGCTAATTTTGAAATGGTAATTGTATCGGGTAGTTCCATATAGCGGACACCTCTGATAATTGTGTCGGCAGCAAGTACTTTGTCAGTATAGGCCCTTTTTGCCTTTTCAATAATTATAGGGTCAAGCAGTTTCTCAAGATGGGGATTAATCTGTGTGGCCAGTTCTTCCTGCAGCGGTTCGTATTCTTTATAGTTGCGTACTAATACATCATATTTTATCAGGGCATCTGAAACATTTTTTTTGCGAATCAGTCTAAGATTGCCACCATTTTTAAGCTGTTGCATGGTTCTGTCCGTTGGGAAGAAGCGTAAAATATCCCAATAAGGAAATTCGTACAACTCGTATACTTTTCTTCCATTCGTAATATATTCATCGCTTGCAATAATATGAAACAAGGTATCCAGTTTTCTTATCCGGGACTTTCTTAATTTGATTAACCCGTTTAATCGGGCCGTATCAGATTTCAGGTCTTCCGCCATCGTTATCATAAATTGTTTCTCCCGGTCCCTTTCAATTTTATGTTCCAACTGATACTCGGCTAAAAATCCGCAGAACACAGCGAGGAACAACATTAGAAATTCCCAGAAATAATGGGTCCATTTTTTTCGGGCGGTATGTGCATGGTGATGTACTTCCATAAATAATTTTATTTCAGGTGATATTCTCTTTTTAAAAACTGTATAATTCCCGGAATCCTGTTTTGTAAATTGCTTAGTTGAACTATATAAAATTTAATAACATCTCTCTTGAATATTACAAGATTTGCATATTCTTTAATTTTGCTTTCGTCGTTGGCAAGTAAAGTGAATTTTTTATCCGAGGTTACTATTTCTCTGAGGTTTGTACTATTGTAAGCAAGTAAGTATTCACTGTCAAATATTTTAACAGACAACTCAAAAAGCAATTTACCGGAATAATCCACACCCTCTCCCTGACCTTCAGCATACTCACTAACGATATCATATCTGACAATACTGTCTGCTGCTGCTCTTTTCCTGATTAAGCGAAAACCACCGGAATTTTTCAATTGTGAAATGGTTGTTTTAGAAAAAAGCATTTTATTGAGAGGACCACTATATTTTCTATGGAAATAATATAATGTTCTCATACTGCTGTCAGTATAAGGTTTATGGTAAATGTTTTTTGAAAGGCTGTCAAGTCCTGATACCTGTTGTTTATTAAGGTCGATGATTCTTGCAATTCGGATACTATCTGTTTTCAAGTCATCTACCATTGATTTAATATATTGTTTCTCCCTTTGGTGTTCAATGGTATGTTCCAATTGATACTCTGCTAAGAATCCGCAGAATACAGCAAGGAATAACATGAGAAACTCCCAGAAATAATGCATCCATTTTTTCCGGGCAGTGTGTGCATGGTGGTGTACTTCCATAAATTTATTTTTTAATCAAACCTGTATTCCTTTTTAATCATTTCAATAAGCCCTTTTGCCCGGTTTTGAAGGGCAATAGCATTACGGATATAAAACTTAATGGTAGAGGAATAGTAATGATAGTTCAGCGATACGGTGTTAATATCCTTTACATCAGCAGAAAGCAGCGATGGCTTTACCAAAGGTTTACTGATATTTGTTCTTTGGCCACCTAAACCACTAACAGCGGCAATTTTTATATTCGTAGTCATTTGCTGAAAAACATAACTGTCAAACAACCGGGTATTCCCTTTGTGAATTTCATCCATTTTTAAACGTAGCAGGTCTATCTGATTGGCCAGCCACTGAAAGGAGGCATAGTAGGTGCCGATACTATCCAGCAATTCTTTGTCTTTTATATACCGGAGCATTCCTGCCATCTTAAGCTGCTCAAAAGACTTTGCGTTGGTATAGTAATACCCAAGATTGGCTGTAACAGTTCTGGCGGCGAAATAGATTTCACTGGTATTTGTAATATCCGAGTGTAACATCTCAACCAATGAATCGGCCATCTGCGCACCATGACTATTGCGGCCTGTTACCGAATCAAAAAGACTGATATCTGATTGCAGGTCGGATAACATGGAATTCAACTGTGTCTTCACTTCTTTTTTATGAAGAATAATTTCCCGTGTGTTTTCTGCATAAAACCCCAATGAAACGGCGAGAAACAACATTAAAAACTCCCAGAAATAATTAGTCCATTTTTTTCGGGCGGTGTGGGCATGGTGGTGTACCTCCATGGTTATAATTTTTTAAGTTCGGTTTTTATTCCAAGATTGATAAGCCAGGCCTTTGATACTTTTTTACCGGCTCCTAATTCAAATTCAATTTGCCGGTCGCTGCCATCTGAATAAAAAATTTTGGTGGGCGACTCCTGTTTCAATTCCAACTCACCTGATGGATTGATGCGGTATATTTTTGTTCCCCGTTGCTCCAGTTTAAATTTTGCTCCGTTTAATTCGTAGTCGCCGGCAAAAACAGCAAGGGATGAAGAGTCAGCTGTAATTTCTTTATGCTCATAAGCTGTAATTACTTCTTTGCCCGCCATAATATGTTGCAAGGCATTGGAAATTGTGGGAGAAGGAGAACTATTGTTGGATAATACAATATAGGTTTGGTCTTTGCCTGTGTTTCTTGCGAGGAAAGTGACATAACCTGGCCAGCCACCGGAATGAGAAATAATATTACCCAATTCATTTTTCTCCATAAACACACCAAAGCCATAGGTTGATTGTTTTGCTGTATCAACAATGGCCTGTCCTTTCAACATTTCATTTTGTGTTTCTTCTTTTAGTAGCGTATGGTTTTTTATAGCCCGGTCCCATTTTAATAAATCGCTGGTTGTGGAGTTTACAATACCATCACCCTGTATTCCATCCAGGTAAATAACAAATTTTAAATCAGTTACACTGTCGGGAAGCAGATGTTTTTTCAAACTGTCATTATACACAAATCCGTAAGCATAATTGGGAATCGTATCTTTTAATGAACGACGGGTGTTGTAAATACGGGTATGTGTCATATCCAGCGGTTGAAAAATATGTTGCTTCATAAACTCAGCAAATGTTTGCCCCGATACTTTTTCAATAATGCTGGCAAGAATCGCATAAGCGGTGTTGCTGTATTCCCATTTTTTTCCGGGCTCAAATGATACCGCTGGCTTTTCTTTAGCTAAAAAAGCAATCATATCATTGTTGAAAGCAATTTTTGATTTATCCCATTTCTCAGTCATAGGCCTTTCATAGTCGGGCAGACCGCTGGTATGGGTGAGCATATGCCAGAGCGTAATATTAGAATAAGGCAGCTCAGGAAAATAGTGACGGAGCGAATCTGTAAGCAGAAGTTTGCCTTTATCTTTTAAAAGTAAAATACCAGTTGCTGTAAATTGTTTGCTTACAGAAGCCAGCTCAAATACAGAGGTATCATTCAGCAGCCGCTGCGAATCAAAATTGGCAACGCCATACGATTTCTGAAAAATGATTTTTCCATTTTCTGCTACCAGTACATTACCGTTAAAGCGATAATATTTCTGTAGGCCGGTTAAATACTCGTCCATCTGCTGTGCAGCAGGATGTGTCTTTTCCTTTTGATTACAGGCAAAGAGTACAATACAGAATAATGGAAACAATTTTTTCATGCTATTAGTTTTAGTCAGTATATATAAAATGTATAGGAATAATGCTGCAACTCCATTTACGGATCATTTTTTAAATAGCGATACAGGAAGGCAGCAAGAAAGCCAACAAGTACATAAATAAGAAAGCGAATGACCCTTGCTTTGGTATTAGTATTGTTCATTTAGCTTAATCTATAAAAGTTACTCTTTTGATCTTTCCATTTTCTACTTCATAAACAGCTACTGCCCGCAATGTCCGGGTACCTGCCCTTACTTTTTCATGGTCTATTACTTTATTGCCAATGACCATTCGCTTTTCTATTTCGCAATACAGGTTAGTTACAGTTTTAAAAAATCCTTCATAGCCTTTTCGCATGTTTTCCTTTCCTTTTGTAGTAAGTGTATTGGGAAAGTCATACAGCTCTACATCATCACTATAAGTATCCATAAAAGCATCAATGTCTCTTGCATTATAGGCGTTGAGCTGTCGCTGAACCACAGCTTCCGGCGATTCTTTAACAATACTATCAGGAAATAGCTGCTTACCATTTTTAAAAACCAATTCGATGCTGTTGAGATTTTGTAATGCTTCCAACGGATTTTTTTGTAACAGTAATACATCTGCCAGCTTTCCTTTTTCTATACTTCCCCATAGTTGTTCTTTACCAAATCCAATTGCGGGGTTAATGGTAGAAGCTTTGATAATGTCTGGCACCGACATTCCCATTTTTTGCATCGCTTCTAATTCTTGTATATAAGAAGATGCGTGAAAAGTTCCAATGTTTCCTGCATCTGTACCGGTAGCAATATTTACTCCTGCCTTATGCAATTTGATAAGATTGATGGCTGAAATGGAGTCCGCAGTTTTTGCATCAGCCGGAATACCATTTTTACGAAACAATTTTAATACCGGTGGCATCTCTGCGTCTGCCATTGCTTCCGGGTCGGTAATTGATCCATAAACAAATGCATTTGCCCAGGCAAGGTCTTGCGGATGATTATTATGTTTACCGGCAAACACATTGTAATAGCCATGCATTACAATAAGTGTTGGTATATAGGTTACTTTTTTCTCTTTTAATTTTTTGGCAAAATCATCCGGCACTACTTCATCATCTATACTATGCACTAAAATATCTGCACCAGCTTCCACGGCCAGTTGTGCTGTTTTTAATTCGGTGGCATGTACAGCCAGCTTTAATCCGTTGGCATGGGTTTTATCAGCGATATGTTTTACCAGTTCAAAATTCTTTTCTGCCGGAAGGTTGGGTCCGGCTATGTACCAGATTTTTATAAAATCTGGTTTGAGGGGAAGCATTTTACCGAACAAAGCATCTGCTTCGTCAAAACTGGTTATTTTGATGATGGGCCGGTCATTGCCAAACTGATCCCTATCTACCATCGAAAACAACGGACCGGTAACCAATATATTAGGCGATAGCATTGTTTTGCCAATAGAATCTCTTACGGTGAAATTTGCCATAGGCCCGCCTACATCTATTACCGAGGTAATGCCTAACCGTAAATAGCGATTCAAATAATCAGCAGCGTTGTTGGTGCCAAATGCTTTTTCCTTTTCATACGGCATTTTTTTACGAAGGTCAACCGCATCTGGCCTGGTATATAATCCTCCTGATTGAAAGAAATGAATATGTGCATCGGTCATTCCCGGCATCAGGAATTTTCCATTGCCATCAATTATTTGTGCACCGGTAATGGGTTTTATTTTAGCAGAGGCACCAACCTGTTCAATCTTTTCTCCATTTATCACTATTGTTTGCCCCGGTAATAACTTACCCGTTTTTACATCCACCAAATTTACATTACTGATGACAGTTAGCTGTGCAAGCATTGAAACAGGCAACAACAAAGCACAAATAGCAATTATTTGTTTTTTCATAATGCAGCTTTTAGACAATTATCTTGATAAAAGAAATTAGTTACAAGGACGATCTGTTCTTATCGTTTTAAAGGGGGGAGTATAAAGTACAACGAAGCAGTAAGATACTTTTCTTTTACTATTTGTTAGATGAACTGTGTTGAAAATTTACTCTTCCTCTTCGTCTTTTAGAAAAGGTAAAGGCCGCAGCCCTTTTTTGTAGCGATCAAAAGATTCTTTGATGTATAAATGGAAATCGTAATCGCCGGCAAATTTGGTAAACATAAAAGATGGACGAAATACCCGCATAAAACTATCCAGTTCGTTGCCAGTAAGTAAAGTAAGCCGCCTTACCAATGCTTTACTAAAGCGATAGTCTATAAATTTATCCTGTTCTTCCAGCAACAATCTTTTCTGGAAAGAAGCCATGCTCCGGTTTCTTTTAAAGCGGAACATGTTGATGATCTCATTTACATCAAATCCGGCCGCTGCTCCATATTGCGGGGTGGTGGTTTTTAGCCCCGGCTTCTGGTAGTTAAAGATCTTGGCGTAGTCGATCCGGTTTTGTGTCGAGTCGAACTTATAATTCTTCAGTTTTATTTTTACTTCTTTTAATGTAGGCACATTTACCTGCAATGAAATATCAAATTGCAGGGTGTTGGCAATCTTGGCAATCGGAAACTTCATGGTGGGTTTATTAAGGTAGCTAAACCAGATAGAGTCTGTTTCGCTTACCATTATTTCATACACACCATCTGCATTGGTAACGGTTCCGGCGCCGGAAGTAGAAATTACACTTACTGCCTGTAAAGGATTGTTGCGGGAACTATCATATACCACACCCTTTATTTTATACAATTGGGCTGAAGCAGTTATGCTGCTTAGTAATAAAGAGATGACAATAAGAAGTGGTATGTAGAAATAATATCGACGCAAAACGAAATTTAATCCGGCAAGTAACAAAAGAAAGTGCAAAATGAATGGTAAAAGACTCCGTTATCAGTCATTTAGAGCTGAATAAACCAACACTTTAAACTTATTAGCAATCTCTCCAAAGGTACTTCCCCATATTTGGCGGTAAAAAATGCCGATTATCTTTTCTTTTGGGTCAGCCCAATAAGTGGTGGCAAATGCTCCGCCCCACTCAAATACATCTTGCGGCGTTGGCAGTAAGCTGCTTCCTTTTTCGGTAGTAAGGCCAAAACCTAATCCAAATTTATTGGCGCCACGGTTTATATCTCCGATCTGGTTCATCGTCATCATTCGTACGGTGTGGCGGGAAAGTAAACGTCTGCCATTATACTCACCGCCATTCAATAGCATTTGTAAAAAAATGGCATAGTCGGTGGTGGTAGATGAAAGGCCGGCACCGCCAGAAAAATAAGTACCCGGCAGTTTTGGATAATCAACAATGAACTTGCCATTCATGGTAATAACTGCACTTGGCGAAACTAATTTTTTGTTTTCTTCCTGGTATAAGTTAACCAACCTGTTTTGTTTAGCAACAGGCAAATAGAAATAAGTATCATTCATGCCTAATGGAACAAAAATGCGCTGACGAAAAAACTGGTCAAGAGTCATACCGGAAATAACTTCAACTAAATAGCCCAGTACATCGGTATTTAATCCGTAGGTAAATTTTTCTCCCGGCTGATGGAGTAGTGGAAGCTTGCCTAACTTTTTCATATCAGGTCCTAATACTCTTCCATTTTCGGCACCAAGACCTGAATGCAAATTTGCTTTGGCAAAAATGGCGTTCGCTTCTTTTGTTCCTATTTGCGCATAACTAATACCGGAAGTATGTGTTAATAACTGGCGTATGGTAACTTCTGATTTTGCAGGTACTGTTGTATAGCTGCTGTCTGCTTCATTAAATTTATCCAGCACTTGTTGTTTGGCAAATTCCGGAATGTAGCGGGAGATAGGATCGTCTAATAAAAATTTTCCTTCTTCAAATAACATCATTACGGCTACACTGGTAATTGCTTTTGTTTGGGAGGCAATACGAAAAATATTATCGGTGCGAATGGGTTTTATTTTTTCCAGATCATCATACCCGAAAGCTTTATGATAAACAATTTTTCCGTTACGTATAATTAATGCTACTGCACCATTCAGTCTTCCATCATTGATCCAGTCGTTAATATTATTATCTATTCGTTTCAATCGTTCTGGCGAAAAACCTTGTTGCTCTGACTTTGCAGGTTGAAGAATGGTGTATTTGTTTTTACCGGCACTAATATCAACTTGAGAAAAAGAAAAAAGAAAACTAGTAACAGCAAGAAGTAGTAAGGAGAGATGTTTCATCGTGAAAATTATTAGGTATGAAAATTACGAAATGCTAATGATTGGAGTGAAATAAAATACAGGCACACAGATGACTCGGGTAAAACGGATGAACACAGATTTCTTTCTGCGAAGCAGAAAGGGAATTGTGAACTCAAAAGATTTTTAGAATTTAAGCATCTACAATTTTGCGTAGCAAAATCATCTGTGTGCTTGTATTTCCTGTTGCGTCAGCAATTTCTCAATCACTTTCGGATAATGTTCATGCTCCAGTAATTGAATACGCTGAGCAAGTGATGTAGCAGTATCATCTTTCATTACAGGACAAGTTGCCTGGAATAATGTATCGCCATTATCATATTGCTCATCTACATAATGAATAGTGATACCGCTTTCAGTTTCTTTATTATCAATTACGGCTTGATGTACTTGCTGGCCATACATTCCTTTTCCTCCATATTTTGGTAACAGAGCTGGATGAATATTTATGATGCGATGTGTAAATGCTTGTATCAATGTAGCAGGAATTTTCCAGAGAAAGCCAGCGAGTACAATAAAATCAATTTGATGTTCTTTTAATTCATTGATATAACTATCGCCACGAAAGAACTGCTCTTTTTCAATAATTAAAACAGGTATGTTATGTTGATCTGCAATAGTTACAACACCTGCCCCCGGTTTATTGCAAACAACCAGCGCAATCGCTACTTTTTTTGAAGCATGAAAATGCTCGATGATCTTTTGTGCATTACTGCCCGAACCGCTGGCGAAAATGGCTATTCTTTGCATAAACGTTTTTCAGCCGCAAATTTGTAACTTTTCAGCATGAGAATATATTTTCTTTTTATAGGGCTGTTTGCCGGCCTCTATACTACAGCCCAGGTAGAATGTTTTGAGAATAAAACATGGCCGATGCCGCAACTAAGCGAAGCAGCTCAAAAAACATTTGCTACCAAACTGGCAGAAGCCCGGTTGGAATATGAAAAGGATTCGACGAATGCAGAGGCGATCCTTTGGTTGGGCAGACGAGAAGCCTATCCCGGTAATTATAAAAAAGCGATCGATGTTTTTACCCGTGGTATTGCCTTGCATCCCAACGATGCCCGTTTTTATCGCCATCGTGGGCATCGGTATATCACATTGCGCTGTTTTGATAAAGCGATTGAAGATTTAGAAAAAGCGGCAACGCTTATACAAGGCCAACCAGATGAAACGGAACCAGACGGTATTCCCAATGAAAAAAATACTCCGGTAAGCACCTTAAGAACGAATACCTATTACCACCTTGGGTTGGCTTATTTCCTAAAAGGACAATATGAAAAAGCCGAGAAAGCCTATTACAGGGGTATTGTCGCTTCTAAAAATGATGATATGCTGGTGGCTATGGTTAACTGGCTTTATATTACGGAACTCACACAGGGAAAAACAGAAGAAGCCGAGAATTTTTTTGCTATCATACCCCGCACACCCAAGCTGATAGAAAATGGCGATTACCTGAGCCTCCTTTTTTACTATGTACACAATCCAGCAGATAATGAAATTGAACGATACACAACTACATTACTAAAGCGAACAGAAACTGGAAAGGATTCGATGAGTGTAGGAGCCGCCACTCTTTTTTTTGGAGCCGGCTATTATGCCAGGTTAAAAGGGATGCCGGAAAAAGCCCGGTTGTTTTTTGAAAAGGCGATTGCTACAAAGCAATGGTCTTCGTTTGGCTATATAGCTGCAGAAGCTGCTTTGCAAAAGCAAAAAGAAGAAAATTGATATGTGACTGTAAATTGAGGCTATTGAAATGAAAATCTGCACTTTAAGACTCTCCCGACTCCCGACTCCCGACTCCCGGCTTGCTCCTCACAAGCCCCATTTTCTCCCCCATCTTCTTAATATAACCGGTAAAAAATTTGAATTGGCCGAATGGAATACTCACTACCAATACTGCCAACGGCCAGATTAAAGTAACTAGAAGGATATAAATTATCGCCCAGAGCCAATCTTGCTGAATTGCCAGAGCATTCATTACTTTTTTACCCAAAAAGCCGGTTGCACTACCGCCGATGGCAAAAGTGCAAAGAATTAATGCCAGTTGCAGCCCGTTTACTTTCCATTTTTTTTGCAGACGTTCAAACATGTGATGTTAATTGGCGGCAAAAGTCAGGAAAAAAAAGGCAA
Source organism: uncultured Chitinophaga sp. (assembly GCA_964641575.1). GTDB lineage: Bacteria > Bacteroidota > Bacteroidia > Chitinophagales > Chitinophagaceae > JJ008. Next base: position 28,115 of record CAZXMP010000032.1, read on the forward strand.
TAAAATGCGCTATTCACACATCTGTTGAACTTTATTGAAGAGTTGACCTTTTTATGACAAACAATTTTCCTCTATTCAAAAAAAAGCGGATAAATCGGCTGAAACGCAAGCTGGTAGCGGCTCAAAAAAAAGTTAAAGGGGTTGCTATTTTGTTAACTTCCTGACTTATTTTTGCGGCTGATTAACGGTTTTTATCCACATTTTTTAGCATCAACTGTGTCTATGATTCCTTGTAAACCAATCGGCAAAAAACTAACGCTAA